>DATELT010000212.1:0-4851 GCA_035276245.1 Chthoniobacterales bacterium | reverse complement strand
ATCAGAACCCCGGCCTGCATGCGATTAAAAAAATCCATGGACTGGTTTATTATTTTGCGGAAAAGCTCGTTTCGAATGTCGGTCACGGCGCGGTTACTTACCCAATTCATGTAGTAAGTACTGCCGTAACTAACCAGACTGCGCGCGGCCATTATCGCCGGTATGAGCAGGCAGGTGAAGAAAATCGACTTTACCGATCCCCCAGCGTTGCGTAACTCCGAACGATGAGTCAGTGTCTTCGCGTTTGGCATGGCGCCGTGAAAAATCGCACCGGTCACCGTTCCCATCGCCCATGGGAGGCACCCAGTGGTGGCGCCAAAGAGAAAGCCGAGAAAGAGTCCTAAAAAGAATCTCCATTTGTATGGCAGTACGTAGCTGTAAAGGCGCCGGTACGGTTTCCAAGCGACCCGAATGGTTTCGCGCCATGAGAGCTTCTTCTTTTCGGCTTTATCCTTCATACGGCTGACGCCGCTGGCGCCGACAGCATCAAACGCATAGCATCGATTACGGCTGCCGTCGAGATTTGGTTCATTGGTCTCTTGGGCTCAGGAACTTGGAAATGGCGCTGTGGCTGCGGGGAATCGCCGAATAAAATCGCGGCGGGACTGTTTCGCGCGCGCCAGTGAAAGGGATTAGTCGGCCCAAACAAAGCGACGTGCGGAGTTCTGGTTGCGCTAGCCAGGTGCAGTGGGGCGGAGTCAACGGTTACGAGCAGGCGCGCGCGTTCGAGCAATGCCGCCAGGGTCAGCAGATCGAGCTGGCCGGAAAGATCGAGTACGGCCGTCTGCAATTTTTCCCGAATAGCGGCGAGATGCGCGCGCTCAAGATTATTTGTGCCGCCGGATAAAACCGGAAAAAGACCGAGCTCGGTAGCGGCGAATTTGATTATCTGACTCCAACGTTCCGGTTCCCAAAATTTCTCTGCCCGGGCAGAGCCGGGGTGAAAGATGGCAAACGGTCGTTGGCGAATCTGCCCGTTGATGAGGGCAGAGGCGCGCTCTTTCGCCCCAAGCGGCAGATCAAGAACCGGGTCCCTCGCCGGCGCGGAAATTCCCAGAGGTCGTAAGAGCGCGAGATTATAATCAACCGTATGCATCTGTTTCATCGCGCAATCGACAAACTCATTGTAAAAGTGCGCGCGAAATTTGGATTTGATTTTCAGCCGATCAGAAACAATTCGGCGCGGTGCTGCGGAAAGGACGGTGAGCCAGGCCGAGCGATCGTTGCGGGTGAAATCAATTACGCACTCGAACTCGGAGCGGCGGATTTGTATCCAGGTCGATAAATCCCGAAGTCCACGTGTTGTTAGGAAAGTCTTTTGTAATCCCTGGATCGCGGGCAGAAGCGATTCGCATTCGTGGGAGACGGCGAGTGCGATCTGCGCGCCGGGAAGATGTTCACGTAAGGCCGAGATCGCCGGCGTCGTTAGAATGAGGTCGCCGAGGCGGCGGAGCTGAATGAGCAGGATTTTCACTATAGCGGCGGTCTATGACCGTCGGACTTCTCCCGCGACGCGGTCATAGACCGCCGCTACAACATTCCCATGGCGCGTTCATAGGCGCCAAGCAGCCGTTCCCGGAAATGGTCCCACGTAAAATTTTCCACTACCCGCTGACGGCCGGCGACTCCCATCTCCTCTATGATCTCGGGATGCCGGTAAAAATGTTCGATGGCGCCGGCGAGGGCATCGACATTCCCGGGCGGCACGATGATGCCGTCGATTCCGTCGCGCACGACATCGCCCGACTCGCGCGTAACCACTTGTGGCAATCCGCATGCGGCCGCTTCATAGGTGACCTTGGCACTGCCCTCCAACTGCGACGGGAACACATGGATCGTTGCTTGATTCAGATATTTTTCGACGTCACGCGCAAACCCGATGAGACGAATGTTGCCGCGCCAGAACTTCTTCAAATGTGGTTTCGCTTGCTCGTGGACTGAACCAAGCAGCCAGAGCTCGGCATTCTTCAAATTTAACCGATGCCAGGCTTCGAGGAGATGTTGAATCCCTTTGCGTTCGATCAGCGCGCCCGAAAAAATCGCACGGAAAAGCGGCGGACGCGTGCCAGGCTTGAAGCGCTCGACATTGACCCCGCGCGGAAGGTAGAAAAGTTTTTCCTTTGCGATGCCGCTCTCGCGAAAAGTATCGGCGGCTTTTTCCGAAAGCACTACCAGGAGAGTGGCCAAATCGTACTCTTCGATTGAACGTTCGGAGCGCAGCACGAGCTCATTTTTCCAGCGGCCCAAGGGAGTGCGTCGTCTGGATGGCCTCGGCTCAGATCGCGGGGCGACGCGTTCGGCAAAATCCCGGTGCCAGGTGGGAATTTCTACAATCGATGGAATCCTCATGCGTTGCGTAATGCGCAACGATTCCAGGCAATCGCCAGACCAGCTGTGAAACAAATCGTAACGCCCGGTCGCGAGCTGGCGCGATGCGATCCAATCCAAATATTTTTTCTTAGCGCCATAATAGTAAGGTCGATCCAGAGACGAGAGCAGCCGCACTGGGTGCCAGCGTAATGATTGGATTTTCGAGGCTGGAATTTCGTTCTGCCGATTGTCGTAGGCGATTGCTTTGCCCAAGAATCCACCGTGGTATGATGCCCGCAATGTTTCGAAAGCGTCGGTGTCGAGACCCCAGCCGCCGATGCGGGCGAAGATGGAGTAGAGTAAACTGTGCGGTAATCGTGCCGATGGCGCTGCCGTTGGCGGCGGCGGTGCTATGGCGGGGTTTAAGATTTTACCCGACATGGGAAGAACTATTGTGCTGACGGCGTGCAAGGTAAAGCGTTCTGAGAAGTTGAACGTCGGATTTGTCCGGCGCGGTTTTTCGCCTAGCGGCGGCGCAGAAGCATATTTGCTGCGCGTAGCGGGCGCACTGGTGGCGGCTGGTCACGAGGCAACACTTTTTACCACTGAAGATTGGCCGGAGAAAAAATGGGCGCTTGGCCGGATTATCCGCATTCGCGCCGACGACCCAATCGGCTTCGCCGACGAACTCGAGCGCAGCGACCCGCCAAAACACTGTGATCTCATGATAAGCCTGGAACGCATCTGGCGCTGCGATTTTTTCCGCGCCGGCGACGGTGTTCACCAGGCATGGCTTGACCGTAGAGCGCAGTTTCTAAATCCGCTGCAAAGAATCGGACGCCGGTTTAATAAAAAACACGACGTCATTTTGCGATTGGAAAAAGCGTTGCTAGGCGAGGGCGGAGCGCGACGCGTGATTGCTAACTCGGCGATGGTAGCAGACGAAATTATGCGCTACTACGATTTCCCAGGCGACGCGATCAATGTCATTCCCAATGGTGTGCGTGTTTCCGAACTCGGTCCGGCACCGCTGAAGCACGCGAGGGCGCGCGCGCAGTTAAAAATTGGGACCGACGAAATTGCGGCGCTTTTTCTGGGATCTGGCTGGGAACGCAAGGGTCTGCGCTTTGCTATTGCCGCGATCGAAAAGGCGAGAGTGCGACTGCTGGTCGCCGGGCGCGGAAATCAGCGCAAATACCGTTCCGGTAATGTGACTTTTCTGGGCGAGATGGAAGATGTGCGATTGCCGTTGGCCGCGGCGGACCTATTCATTTTACCGACGATTTATGATCCCTTCTCCAATGCGTCGCTGGAAGCAATGGCAGCAGGTTTACCCGTGATCACAACCCGGGCCAATGGCTGCAGCGAAATCGTCGAGCCAAAAGTCCACGGCACCATTGTGGAGCGGGCGGATGACATCGAGGGGCTGAGTCAAGCGCTGCGTTTCTGGAGTGACGGATCACGGCGTCTAACCGCGCGCCCAGCCTTGCTCGAGCGCGCAACACAATTCGATCTCTCGCGCAATGTCGCACACACTCTGGAAGTCTTGCTTCATTCCCGTGACAGCGCGGAATTGACGTCCGGGTAAATCTGGAAAACCTGATCGAGCCGCGCGATCTCGAAAATCGGTTTTACATTTTCCTGTAAACCGGCGAGGGCGAATTTGCCGCCATACTTTTCGACCTTCTGCATCGCCTCGATGAGGACAGCCAGCCCGGAGCTGTCGATGTAGCTGACATTTTCCATATCGATGACGAGATTACGCGGTTTTGCTTTGACGGCGGCGTTGAGTGTGCTGGTGATGCGAGGCGAAACGTGCAGGTCGATTTCGCCTTCGAGCGGAACTACTTTTGATTGAGCGGCCATGATTCTAGATCCTCGATACAGGATGCTGGATTCTTTCATCGAAAATCAACCTCAGTATCGATCAAAAAGTGACGGATGAGCAATGACGAATATCGAAGGAATTAGGAAGCTCGAATGACCAAACCGTTGTAACACATGGAGCGCGTTTTCGGCACTCGACCTTCGGATCAATTCATCGTTCGGCATCCGACATTTGTCATTGTGCGAGGAGGGCTGCTCCAAAAGGTCAGTATTTACGTCGCGTCACCAGCCGAGTCTTTCGATCACAGCCTCCGTATCAGACAAATCATCGAACAGAAAGTCTGGCGTGCAGCCTTGCAATCGTTCCCGGGACCAACTGCCGGTCGCAACGGCAATGGTGCGGGCACCGAATGCTTTTCCACAGGCAATGTCGTGATTGGTGTCGCCGATGACATCGATATCAGCCGCATCGAAATCGTGACCGTGCCTTAGCCGGGCGCGTTTTCTGGCAAAAGCGCCCAGTTCATTGCGATCATGGTGGTCGTCGGCAAAGGCACCGAATTCAAAAAAATCCCAAAGGCCGTAATGCTGCAGCTTCAGTCTCGCCCCTTGCTGCAAATTGCCGGTCAAAAGCGCGAGGACAATGTGCGGTTGCGGCTTCAATCGCTCAAGTAATGGCTGAATCCCGGGAAGGACTCGCCCGCGCGTGCGGGA
>DATELT010000211.1:0-2707 GCA_035276245.1 Chthoniobacterales bacterium | reverse complement strand
CTATGGCTTACCCGGTGCTGGTGTTCCGGCGCCAGCTGCCGCCGGCGGTACGTTCGGATTCCGAATCGGGCCGGATGGCATTGGCACCGGCGTCGGCGCCGCGTGCAATTTTGCGTCCAAAAATCTCTTCCGCGATTGCGCGTCCGCATTATTCGGATCGAGTTGGAGCGTTTTCTCGGTGTCGGCCAGCGCTGCTTTAAAGTCGCCCTTGTTCTGGTAAATCAGCGCGCGGACCTGATAGTACTTCGCTTCCTGCGGGCTGTGCTTGATCGCCTCGTTGTAATCGTGTAGCGCCTTGTCGTAATCCTTCAATTGCATCTCGGCATAGGCACGTCGCTCATAAACATCGGGATCGTCTGATTTTATTTTCAAAGCCTCGGAATAATCGGCAATCGCTTCCCGAAATTTCTTCTGGCTCACGTAAACGGTAGCGCGCTGCTGCAGAGCGGAAGCCAGATTGGGGGCATAGCGCTGTTCCAGCTCCGCCGCCTTTCTGAAAGCGGTGATGGCTTTGTCCCAATCTTTCGCTTTCGACGCCTCGATTCCTTCGCGGGTCAGATTAGCCGCTTCCTGGTTGCCCTGTCCAAGTGCCATCGTGGCGGCGAAGGCGAACCCCACTATTCCCAGACTCAATACTTTCATATAACGCATCTCACTTTCCGTAGAAGAAATTGTGGGCAGACAAATGCGCCGAATGCGCGCCGCCTGTCAACCGTTCTCTTGCTCATTTTTACATTCGTTTTCCAACGTGGCTTCGGATTGCGATTCCCTCGAGTTGGCCGCCGCTTCATCTATCCGGCTAATACGAAGAGCCTGTCCGGTCGTCTCGTCGATCTCGACCAGTGCTCCCCGCAATCGCACCTCGCCATTCGCGACTGGAAATTGTGCCGGCAGATTTGACATGAAACGCTGCACAATTGGTTCGACGGCGCGACCTATGATTGAATTCACTGGTCCGCACATTCCGGCGTCACAAAGAAAAGCTGTCCCGCCCGGGAAAATCTGCTCGTCTGCGGTCTGCACGTGGGTGTGGGTACCGAGAACAGCCGAAACTTTGCCGTCCAAAAAACGGCCGAGGGCAATTTTCTCGCTCGTGGTCTCGCCATGAACATCAACCACGATGACGGAAGTTTCGGTGCGCATTTTCTCAACCGCCGTCTGCATGACTCGGAACGGATTCTCCAGAATCGGGAGCATGAATGTGCGGCATTGCACGTTGATCACGCCGATCGTGCCTTTGGAGGTTTCCAATACGATCGAGCCGTGTCCCGGGGCCCCTTCCGGGTAATTGATTGGGCGCAGCAACCGCGGTTCGGTTTCGATGAAAGCGGCAATCTCCTTCTGGTCCCATATGTGATCCCCAGTGGTAATAACTGAAACCCCGGAACGGAGCAGATCGATCGTTATTTTTCCGGTAATGCCGCGACCGCCGGCTGCGTTCTCACCGTTTACAATAACAAAATCGACCCCGTATCTCTCTTTCAACTCGGGCAGCCGCGAAATCACGGCGCTGCGGCCAGGTTCGCCAACGATATCGCCCAAGAAAAGAATCGTTAGCATTCGACGATCATCGTGATTAATGAACGCGAAGTCCAGATGCTCCGTTGCTTTCTTCTTCTTTTTGGGCTGCTCCAGGCGACCGAGCTGGCGGGGGCGGACATCAGCCCGCTGGGAGATAAGCCACGCTGGCCGACGCTGGAACGCTATCAGGAGACGATAACTCGGGACGATTTCACGCGCTTGCTGCAAAATGTTTACGCCACTCGCGGCTATGACGACCTTGTTCAAATTGGCGATGATTCGGCGCGGATCGTGGAGGACGCCGCCGCGCAGACTTCTTTCACTTTGCGTTTTGCGGAGGAAACGCCCCGCAAGCTTCCGGCTCAATACTGGCGACCCATCGATAAGCTCGGCCCCGCTTCCCGGAAGCGGCCGTTGCGTGGTTTAAATGTCGCGCTCGACCCCGGTCACCTCGGCGGCCACTGGGCGAAAATGGAGGAGCGTTGGTTTCAGGTCGGTGATCAGCCGCCGGTGGAGGAAGGTGAGCTGACGTGGCGGGTAGCAAGAATTCTGTCACCAAAACTACGGGCGCTCGGGGCCGAAGTTTCGTTTGCCCGGCGACACGATCTTCCGACAACCCCGCTGCGGCCGGATGACTTTCGTGCAATTGCCAGGGAAGTGCTGGCCAAGACCGGAGTGACCGAGCCACGCGCAGATTACAAAGCCGATGAGCTCGATAAGGACAAATCGATCCGGTGGCAAAGCGAGCTGTTGTTTTACAGACAAAGCGAAATCCGTTATCGCGCCAAAAAATTGAACATGAAATTGCAGCCTGACCTTGTGCTCTGCCTGCATTTCAACGCCGAAGACTGGGGCGATCCCAAAAATCCGACGTTGATCGATCGCAATCATTTTCATGTGCTGATCAACGGATCGTATTTGCCGGACGAGATCATGCACGATGACGTGCGCTACGAAATGGTGCGGCGCTTACTCAGTCGCACCCACGAAGAAGAATTGCCGCTGGCCGATGCAATGGCGACGACGTTTGCTCAGGAAACCGGACTGCCGCCTTACCAATATACGACCGACACGGTCGCAAAAGTCGGAACAAGCGGCTACGTCTATGCGCGCAATCTCCTGGCCACGCGCGTTTTTCGCTGCCCGGTGATTTATTTCGAGCCTTATGTGATGAACAGCACCGAAG
>DATELT010000210.1:0-3256 GCA_035276245.1 Chthoniobacterales bacterium | reverse complement strand
CGTACACATCCGGCGGCTCCGCTTTGTTTCCTTTTCGCGACCGGAACAATCGAAACGGTGCCGATAGAATCTGGACAAAGCGCCCTTCGACGCTGCGACGCAACTGTTGATGTTCTTGGCGGAGCGATTGCAGCTCACGCTTCACATCCTTCAAGCGCAACAGTTCTTCCTCCAGCCGCGCGATGTGCGCTTCCGCTGCCTGGAGTTCCTCCCGATCCACGGGCGGAGTGTAGCTCAGAGTAATCCGCCAAGCACACCAAAGGGCGGAAATCTTAATTGCCTCGCGCAAAGGTGTTGTATGCGCGGGGACATACCAAGGAGCGCAAGCTAATCTCTCGCCAAGGGGGGTTTAGGTCAAAGACTCGCTACCCGGCAAACAAGCTGAGATTGAAAATTCTGGGCTCTAGACTTTCGCGTTTTTGACGTGTTTAGCGAATATCTTTGCAACTCATGGTCGATTACGCTGTTTATCTGTTTTATCGCATCGGGACAGGCTTGTTTGGAATGCTGCCGCTCCCTCTTGCATTCGCGATCGGACAGGTGGCCGGCGTCATTGCCTGGTTAGTCCTGCCGCAATATCGGAAACTCGCTCTGCGCAATGTGCGAATCGCTTTCGCCGGCGAACTTTCTGAAAAACAGATGCGGCGGATCGTGCGTCGCCATTTCCAACAGCTGGGCGCGAACCTGCTTTGTAGCGTGAAGTTCCCCCGGATGCGGATGGAAAAAATCCTGCAACGGGTGCGACTCGAGCATTTCGACCACATCGAACACTGTTTCCGCGAGAAACAGCCTTTTGTCTTATTCCTGAGTCACATTGGCTCGTGGGAATTTTGTACGCGCCTCTTCCCGCATTTTTCGCGTGGTCAGCGAACCGCGACGGTTTATCAGCGCATCCGCAATCCGCATATCGATCGGCACGTTCACGAAGAACGCAGCCGATTTGGGCTTGAGGTTTTTGAGCGCAGCCAAGGGTTCGCCAAAGCGATTGAACTGCTGCGCAGTGGCGGCGGCATCGGGATTCTGATGGATCAGCATGCAGGAGACGGCGGCCTGTGGACACCGTTCTTTGGCCGGCTGGCTTCGACAACTCCCTTGCCGGCGCTCTTGGCACGTCGCACGCACGCGAAATTGATCGGATTCGCCGTTCATACTGAGGGTTTTGCGCGCTGGCGCGCCGTGGCCGAGCCGCCAATCGATGGTTCCAGCGAATCGATTGAACAATTGACCGTGCGCGGAAACGAAATTTTGGAAAGACAGGTGCGGCGCGCACCGGAAGATTGGTTCTGGGTGCATAATCGCTGGAAAACGCCCCGGCCAAATTTCCTGCTGGCCAGATATAAGCGCGGTGTTTTTCTACCCGAGGGCGCTCAACTGAGACCATTCCGGATTTTGATTCGAAGCAGCAACTGGCTGGGTGACGCCGTCATGAGCGTGCCAGCGGTCAGAGCGATAAAAAACGGACGGCCGGATACGCACGTCTGCATTGCCGTTCCGGAAAAACTAGCGGCACTTTGGAAAACCGTGCCCGAAGTCGATGAGATCATCGCATTGCCCTCCAAATCCGTGGTCGCGGCATCACGATTATTTCGTCGAAGGCCGCGATTCGATGTGGCGATCCTTTTTCCTAACTCGTTACGCAGCGCGCTCGAGGTTTTTCTCGCGGGCATTCCACGGCGTGCAGGTTGGCGGGGGCAGTGGCGGCGCTGGCTGATTAATCAATTTCCGCGCGAAAGCATTCCCCTCGGAATCGTTCATCAAACCTACAAATATCTCGAGCTCGCCAGCACGCTGGGGGCGGTGGTGAAGCCGGAATTTCCCCCGGCGAATTCGATTACTGGCCGCCGGGAACAGTTTAAATTCGGGCTCTGCCCTGGCGCGGAATACGGACCCGCAAAACAATGGCCACGTTTTGCAGAAGTGGCGCAGGAGATTGCGGAGCGCTTCCCAGTGCAATGGATTCTCTTCGGCACCGCTGGAGATGGCGCCATCGGCGACAAAGTCGCAGAGGTGTTACGGGACAAATGCGTGAATCGGATCGGCCAAACTACACTCGAGCAGTTAATTAATGAACTGCGTGATTGCGACCTCCTGCTTACTAACGATACTGGGACAATGCACCTGGCCGATTTGCTTCGCGTTCCGACGGTTTCGATTTTCGGTTCGACCGAACCGCAACGCACCGGCCCACTGGGTCTCGGGCATCGGATTTTTCGGCATCATGTCGAGTGCAGTCCCTGTTTTTTGCGCGAATGCCCGCTCGATTTCCGTTGCATGACTTCGGTCACAAGCGCTGAAGTTATTGCGGAGATTGAGCAGATGATCAAGAGAGTGCCAGAGCCGTGGAGGAGCAGAGCGGTGGAGTAATGAAATAATGGTTTTCACCGCAGCAGTACCACACATTTCAGTACCCCCACTCCATGACTCCAATACTCAAGTCTTCATTGGTTAACGTTGCTTTCGGGCGCACCTTCGCAAATCATTGGCCGATATGACCACTGACGAGGCGCCCCGTGTTCGGACGGAAGTGCAAGTGATGTTTTTCGATACCGACTGCGGTGGAGTCGTTCATAACATCGCCTATCTGCGTTTCATCGAAATCGCGCGCACGCTCCTGGCCGAACAACTTGGGCTGACGCTGACAGAAATGGCGACCACGCAAAGATACCCAGTCGTCGTTCGCACCGAGATCGATTATCGCCGTGCCGCCAAGCTTGGGGACCATCTCACTGTCGAGGGTTGGCTCGATCGACTCGATCGCGTGCGGTTTTGGTGCGCCTTTCGGATTGTGCAAAAGGACATTCTCATCGCCGAATGCCGGCAGATGCTGGCATTGATCCAGATGCCTTCGGCAAAATTGTTGCGGCTGCCCGAGAGCTGGGACCAATATCGTACTGCACTAGCGAGTTTCACTAAATGACTACGGGCACCGGGACTCTCACGATTGAGGAAACCTTCCTGAGGCCACAGGCGTTGCCGCCCCCGCCGACACGGCACGCCCTCTTCGCCATTCTAATCGCGCTGGCGGCGTTGTTGCATCTCGGCACCATCGGCATCGGCGACCTTTACAGCGAGACGGAAGGCCAATACGCCGCGGCGGCGCGTGAAATGATTCAAACGGGTCAATATTTACTGCCGACAAACAACAGCATTCCACGTCTGCAAAAACCGCCGTTGCTTTACTGGCTAATCATCGCCAGCTACAAACTGTTTGGGATCCACACGGCGGCCACGCGCGTTCCCATCGCTCTTGCTGTGG
>DATELT010000209.1:0-3458 GCA_035276245.1 Chthoniobacterales bacterium | reverse complement strand
TCGTCGGTATTTCCCAAACTGCAGACCCGCAACTACTGGGCGAGAGCTGGAGTAGCGCCAACTTCTACAGTACGCCTAACAATGTCGGCTATATCAATCTCGGGTTTGTATGGCAAGGGGGCCAGATGAGAGGACTTCCCAATTTCCCTGGAGGAAATAATGGCTTTGCCACGGGAGCCAACAACGTGGGCCAAGTGGTCGGCTGGGCAGAGAATGGCGTTCATGATGCCACTTGTTGCTGTACCCAAGTCCTCCAGTTTCGCCCGGCGATGTGGACTCTGGGACCGCCATCAGATCAAATCCACGAATTACCTCTCATCTCCGGTGATACCTCGGGAGCCGCCACCGCGATCAATGACAACGGTCAAATCGTGGGTATTTCGGGCATTTGTGACCAGGCAGTTGGAAGACATACCGCCAAGCACGCCGTGCTTTGGGAAAACGGCACCGTGACGGATATTTATCCAGACGCGCCGGCCCCGTGGTGGAATACGCCGACGGCAATCAATCAACACGGCGATGTCGTGGGATTTGCCGGCGACCCCACCGACGTCGACGGCAACATATTACACGCCTTTATCTGGACTAAGGACAACGGCATCAAAGTGCTCAAGCCGTTACGGGGACGCACACCGCAACATGTAGACAGTGAGGCCTACGGCGTTAACGAAGCAGGGCAGGTAGTCGGTGTCTCATGCGCCGCGAACCAGACTGATTGTCGTGCTGTTATTTGGGATCACGGTGTCTACCCCACAGACCTCAACGATCCTGATCTGAAAGGCAGCTATCCTGGCTTTCTCGCAATCGCGAAAGACATAAATAACAAGGGAGAGATTACAGGTAGAGGCGTCGACGCAGCTACGGGCTCGTTAATCGCGTATCTGGCAGTGCCACTAACTAAGTCGCAAAAATAGTAAAACATTTCGTAGTAGTAACGCGCGGGGCGGATCAGGTTAGGTCGCCCCGCGCTTAGTAACGGTGTCATCCCGAGCGAAAGCCGAGGGATCCCGTTATGAAATCCTAAGGTAACTTCCGCGGGATCCCTCGACTCGCTCGGATGACCAGGCGCGCGAATGCGATGCTTAATCATCGAGTGAATAGCGGCCGAGATAGCGCTCGAAATTTTCACCGAGTTCCTGCATCAACATGCGCAGAATCGCAGCGCGCTCTTTTGGTTTCAGCTGCGGGCGTTCACGATCGACGAAGACTCCGTGATGGCCGCGATACCAACCACGCGATGCTTCGATCATTTCATTGAAGGTGTAAGGTCGCACCCCGGGATCAATGTCGAAGAAGCGAAGAAAAGCGAGTGTTCCGTTCTCGTTGTTGACGAAATCCTCGAAGTAGAACACGCCTCTTTTTGCGTCTTTCAAGGCATCGAACTGATTAATGTTGTTGGCGTAGGCTTCAAATCGCTCCAAGCCCTTCTTAAAGTTCACTCCCGTGCGCCCAAGATAATGCGAAGTGAAACAGTCGTATGGGTTACGCAGGAGGAGCGCGACCCGTTCGTAAACCTCCGCCCCACTTGCATCGTACAAACCGGTGAAATCGCTCCGTTTCGGCTTTCGGCGCACATCATGCGCGCGATCGAAAAAAACTGGACCTTCGGCGATGATTTGCGGGCGACCCGGGGTACGCATCCCGGTGAAATATTCCGTGCAATAACGCAGCCAGTTCAAACCGCTGCGTTGAAATGAGATCACCATGAACCGCGCAGCCATTCCCTTGCTTAGACCCAAAGTGTGCGATCAAAACTGCGATACTGAATGGCTTCGCTTACATGTTCGCCACTGATGTCCTCAACAGTGGCAAGGTCTGCAATCGTGCGCGCGACTTTGAGAATGCGATCGTAGGCCCGGGCGCTGAGATTCAATTCCGACATCGCCACGCGAATAAGCTCCTGCGATTCCCAATCCAGTTTGCACCATTGTTTTAAATGCTTCGTTCCCATTCGCGCATTGCACTTTGTCTTGGAATCGTTAGCGAAACGCGCTTGCTGTCGCTTGCGCGCGGCCGAAACGCGTTCCCGAATTGCACTCGACGGCTCCTCCGCACGCTCGCTCGCCATGTCACGATATTCGATCGATGGCACTTCGATGTGGAGATCGATCCGGTCCAGTAACGGCCCGGATATCCGCTGCCGGTATCGTTGCACCTGGCCGGGGCTGCAGCGGCATTCGCGTTTTAAATCGCCGAAATAACCGCACGGGCATGGATTCATTGCCGCCACCAGCATGAATTCACTCGGGAAGGTGACGCTGCCGGCGGCACGCGAAACAGTGACGCGTCCATCCTCGAGCGGCTGGCGCATCACTTCCAAAGTCGAGCGATGAAATTCCGGCAGCTCATCAAGAAAGAGTACACCGTTATGAGCAAGGCTCACTTCACCCGGATTCGGAATCGCTCCACCTCCGAGCAGACCGATATCGCTAATCGTATGGTGAGGCGAACGGAATGGACGCGTCGGCACGAAGGATTGCTCCGGCGTGAGTAATCCAGAGATGCTGTGGATCTTTGTCGTCTCGATTGCTTCCTCGAGCGACATCGGGGGAATGATGCTGGCGATTCGTTTTGACAACATCGATTTGCCCGAGCCGGGAGGGCCGACCATGAGAATGTTGTGACCGCCGGCCACCGCCACTTCCAAGGCACGTTTGACGTGCCCTTGGCCTTTCGCGTCCGCAAAATCGACATCGTAATCTTGATGAGCGGCGAAAAATTTTTCAAGATCCCCACGGGTTGGTTGGAGCGTGCATTCGCCAGCCAGAAACGAAAATGTTTCCCGCAAATTTCGCACCGCATAGACCGCGATTCCTTTTACCATCGCGGCTTCCTGAGCGTTTGCTTCCGGAACGAAGAGCGCTCTTTTTCGGCGCTTGCGCGCTTCAATCGCCACCGGCAACACTCCTTTCACCGGACGAACCGCGCCATCGAGCGCCAGTTCGCCGACAAAACTGTATTGCGAAAATTCTGCAGTATCGGTTTCCTGACTGCACGCGATCATTCCGAGCGCGATTGGCAGATCGAAACTCGGTCCTTCTTTTCGAATGTCAGCCGGCGCAAGATTCACCGTCGTGCGTCCGCGCGGCCAGTAATATCCGCTGTTCGAAATCGCAGTGGTCACGCGATCTTTACTCTCCTTGACAGCGGCATCGGGCAGTCCGACCACAACTATTGCCGACAGTCCACCGGCGGCATTTACCTCGATCTCGACTTCGTAGGCATCTACACCAAAAACTGCAGCAGAATAAATTTTCGCAAGCACCCGTTGCGAGGTTGGCAGAGAAATTTTCGGGGGGAAAGAGACAAATTGTGCATTTCAACGCCGAACGCCCCACACGCAACGTCGAAAGAAACCGTTCCAGCAGGCGAAATCGCAGGCAGGAAAGCGCGATGCAGACGGAGGAACCCGGTTTAATGCAGCCTGGCTCGGACTGCGCCGCGACGTAGGGAAGAAT
>DATELT010000208.1:0-2064 GCA_035276245.1 Chthoniobacterales bacterium | reverse complement strand
GCAACCCTCGCAGTCGTCGAAGCAGGAAACGCCGACGCCGGATTCGTTTATAAGACTGATGCGATGATTTCGGCCAAAGTCACGATTGCGCTGGAGATTCCCGCCGAGCTCGCACCGAAAATTGTTTACCAGGCAGCAATTGTGGCCGGCTCTCAGCATCAAGATCAAGCGCAGCGCTTTCTTGCGTTTCTAAAAGCTGAAGAAGCCCGCCAAATTTTCCGGCGCATGGGTTTCGGCATCACACAGTGAGTTTTTTCGGCCTGAACGAGTGGAACATCATTCTTTTCACGCTCTCGGTTTGCGCCCTGAGCACGCTTTGCATTTTGCCATTCGGCCTCGCCCTCGCCTGGGCACTCGCTCGCAAACGCTGGCGCGGAAAAGTTCTAGTGGAAACTCTTCTCACGTTGCCACTCGTCATTCCGCCTGTCGCAACCGGTTTGATTCTGCTGAAGCTTTTTGGCCGTCACGGCTTAGTCGGCGCATTCCTGTTTCAAAATTTTCATCTCGACATTGTTTTCACCTGGCGTGCTGTGGTCATTGCCGCGGCGGTAATGTCATTTCCATTGCTCGTGCGAGCGGCGCGCGTCGGTTTCGAAAGCGTTGATGTTCACCTCGAAGAAATCGCGCTCACTCTGGGTGCCGGACCGCTTCGTACTTTTTTCACGGTCACGCTTCCGCTGGCTGCGCGCGCGATCAGCGCTGGAATCATCCTCGCTTTCGCACGCGCGATTGGCGAATTTGGCGCTACCATTTTGGTCGCGGGAAATATTCCCGGGCGCACCACCACAATTTCGCTAAAAATTTACGAAGCCGTCATTCTTGGGCAGGATGCAATCGCGTGGCGACTTGTGATCATTTGCCTGGTAATTTCATTCGTCGCTATTTGGCTGAGCGAACGTTGGAGCCGGGGCGCGATCAGCTGATTTCGGCGAGCGAGAGCGCCACTATAATTTCGGCGCGGTGTCGGGCGACCACGGATTGCGTCGGAAATCAGCGGCCACAATTTCGTCGCGATAACGCCTCAACAGTGCACGAAAGCGCACGAGGTCGAGTGCGCGAAATTCATTCGGCAAGCCTTCGAGATTCCGCAAAGCCAACTCGAACAAACGCGTGGCTGGCGGCAGACGCCGTCTGTGTTTGGAATGCGATGGATGCTGGAAATTTTTCTGGAGATGCACAAAGGCCCCGGCTGCTTGAATCAAGGCCTGATAAAAGCGCGTCAGCTCTGCATTCTTCTCCACTAGCCAGAGTTGTTCGAGCACATCATGAGCTTCATAATATTTTTGCACGTTCCACAATTGGCAATAGGCCGCGTAATAATTCTGCGGCGACCCTTCGAAGGACGCCGTTTCGAGTGAATGCACAAAGTCCGAAATCCGCTCGCGTTTATTCATTGAAGGCATAACTTCCGCAAGGCAACGCAATGGGCAATCGCTTGAGATGACACGATGACGGCGTCTCTTGTCGCTCTTCTCCTCCTTATTGTCATCGGATTAGTGATCTGCTCCGCTCTTTTTTCGGGGCTGGAGACTGCGCTCTTCGCTCTTCGAGCGCATCAATTGCGAAACCTCGAATCCAATCATCCTGCCCTCGCCGGTTTTGTGCAGAGGTTTCGGGACAATCCGCGTCGTGTCCTCGCACTGATTCTTCTTGGGTCCGCCCTGATTAATGTTTTTCTGATTGTCATTTGCCTGTCTTTACTCTGGGAAACGCCTCGTGCGACGCGCTTGCCACCATGGCTTATTGCCGTCTTCCTCTTCGCCATCATCGTTTTCTTTTGCGATTTAATTCCCAAGCTGGTCGCGCTCTCCGCGCCTTATCGCCTTTCCACGCTCGGCGTTTTCACTCTGCGCGCCTTAATGCCGTTCCTCGAAACCGTCGGGAGCACATTGGAAGCAATCAGTGTTGCCGTCGTTGAACTCGTCACGCCGCGCCACATCCGCGCCCGGCCGCATCTATCCGATGAAGAACTCGAGACTTTGATCCAGATCGGTGCCGAACAGGGCACGCTACAGGAAGCTGAGGGGGAAATGATCCAGGAAGTCTTCAAGCTGGGGGACAAGA
>DATELT010000207.1:0-2572 GCA_035276245.1 Chthoniobacterales bacterium | reverse complement strand
CCGAATCATATTCGTTAGGCGAAATCACCTTCTCGTTAAGCAGATTCTTCTGACGCCGTTCAAATGCCACCGATTGGTCCAGGGTAGCTTGCGCCGCGGCGACGTCGGCCTTAGCGGAGTTCCTGGAGTTTCGTTCCACTTCCGAATCCAACACCGCCACCACCTGGCCGGCTGCAACCCTATCGCCCACGCTCAATTTTCTTTCAGTCATCCTCCCGCCAATCCGGAAGGCGAGATTGACCTCGTCGCGAGCGCGCAGATGGCCGGTCCCGACCGCGGGATCTCCGATCTTTCGCTTTTCCACCACAACCGAACGGACCGGCCGAACCACCGGCGTCAGGGCCTCTTTCTTTCTGCATGCTCCGCAAGCTAACGAAAGCAGCAGGATGATAGCTATGGTTACTCCCTTGGTTACAATCTTCATTTTCTTCCTCCGCCTTTGATTGCTTCCTTCATAGCGTTTTTGCCTGTTTCATCCAAGGCTCCAATTCCACTGCCGGGTACCAGCCAGATGCCGAAGTCTGCGTCGCGGCAATAAAGGATCTCGACATCCGGCTGCGCCAATGCGTGAAAAAAGCTGCCGTGCGGGTGCTCTGCGACCAAGCGCTGCAACTCATCACGCGCGGGATTGTTTACGAACTCGTCATCATGCTCCCGCGCGATCTTTGTTAGCTCATCAACGCCGATGGGACGCACTGATTTCTGGATAGCTTTTCGACGCTCTTCCAATAGCTCCGCGGGGTACTTTAGTTTATCGAATGGCATAAAGTGACCTCCCTTCGCACCCCGTTGCCGACATGCGACGCGGCTTGAGTTCTCGCAGAGAATTTGCTCCCTCCGCTGCCCACAATTTGGTTTCTCTATTCATCATTTTCCTTTCTTTCGTTAGGCAAATGATCGCCCCGACAAACGCGTTTGTGAAAGACCATGTTTCTTGCCTAAGGATGCCTGCCAGGCATAGACTCAACCCCCGTGGAGCTTCGGCATTTGCGCTACTTCGTAGCGGTGGCGGAGATGGAAAACGTCTCCCGCGCCGCGACCCAGAAACTGTACGTTTCCCAGCCTTCGTTGAGCCGACAGATTCGCGATCTCGAAGAGGAGCTAGGCGTCCAACTGCTCGAGCGCAGGGCGAAGTCTGTTTGCGTTACTGAAGCCGGACGACTCTTTCTCGAAAAAGCGCGCGCCATTTTGAAAGAGACCGATGAGGCCGTGACGACGGTCCGCTCCTTTGCCGGCAAGACTGCGACCGAATTGCACGTGGGCGATTGGCCCTTGGCGACTGGAGTAATAATGCCTGGTCTTCTTCGCGCCTATCAAAAAGCAATGCCAAACGTGCACGTGAAATTGCACGACTGGCCGGTGGAAAAGAACATCGCCGGCGTCCGCGACGGTCGCTTGCATTTGGCGATTCTCATTCCGCCGCTCAAAGCAAACGCCCTCGAGGAGCTCCACTTTGAAGAGCTGCTGGCAATTCGCGTTTGTTTGGCCGTTTCCGCCGATCATCCACTTGCCGGGCGAAAATCTGTTTCTTTAGATGATGCGGCGCATGAACCCTTCATCGGGCTGACGCGCGAGGACTATCCTCGTTACCAGGAATATCTCGATGCGATCTTCGTTAAAGTGAGCGACAAACCGCGTGTCGTGGAGGAGCACGACGGTTGGTCAGGCGTTTTCTCCGCCGTTAGTGCCGGTGCGGGAGTGGCCCTAACCTCAGACGCGTTCAGCCACGCTTACGGCGACCGCATTAAACTGTTGCGACTGACGCCGGAACCGAAGCGGATCCCGGTTGGAATCCTTACGCGTCGAGGAAAATTGAGCCCGGCCGCGCAGAAATTCTGTCAATCCGCGAAGGAAGCTTTTGGAGCGACTCGTTAGCTTAAGATAGCCGCGGCCTCGCTCGTCTGTTCGACTGAACGCACGTTTGTTCGCGCGCGAATGCGGGCGAGCCGGTCTATCAGTCCCTGAACGTCGCGCACAGTGATTAGCTGTTCGATCTCGCGGCCGAATACAAGATCGAGGGTCCAACCCATCATGACCCGGAGTTTTTTGCTCAGGCGAGGCAACTTCAGCAAATAAACAGTTCGCCACATCGCCCACGCGACAAATCCAGAGAACTTGAAGCCGAACATCATCGCCACGCCAGCGTGGCGACCGATTGTCGCGAGTTGTCCCAGCGTTTTGAAAGCGAATGGCTTGAACGCACGCCCCGCGATTTTTGCTTCGATGTTCTTTGCCGCAACGATCGCCTCTCGTAAACCATGCTGAGCGGTTGGCGGATAAAATTCGCCCGGTTTCTCGGCAGGAACTGCGGCGCAATCGCCCGCCGCCCATAATCCCGTAACGCCGGGCACCGCAAGATATTCGTTCACAAGCACACGTCCGCGTTCTTTCCTGCAGTCTAACGATTCGATGACCGGACTCGCTTTCACACCAGCCGTCCAAATCAGTGTCGTCGCGCGAATGCGCGTGCCGTTACTCAGTTCTACAGTTGAACCGTCATAACTCGCGACCCGCGCGCCTTTGATGATATCGATCTTTCGCGCAGACAATTTTTGTTCGGTATATCGGCCAA
>DATELT010000206.1:0-3570 GCA_035276245.1 Chthoniobacterales bacterium | reverse complement strand
AATCCCGGCAATAATTTGTAGCGGCGATCTGCCTGGCACGCCGTACCTTTGGGGAGGCGGCTGACGGGCGTGTCCTCCATGATTAGGCAGGAGATTTCGGTGCTCATAGAGCGCCGCTGCAGGTTTTGGCGTTTTGCCAAGTAGCATGCGCTCCGAAGTCATCGGGATTCCGCTGAAATGGCCGCCGCGATAACCAAGCGCTTCACCCACAATGGCCACGCGCGCGTTGCCGAGCCGCTCGCTAAAATAGAGGGCTAAATGTTTTCTGCGAATCGCTGCCGAGTGTGGGGTAATGTCATTTTGCTCATCGATTTGCCACCACGGATTGAACACGGCGCCCGGAGGCGATTGCTTTAGCATTCGGATGAAGTTTTTGATGGAATCGATCGCCATGACAAGGAGTCAAATCTCAAGCTGTGCTTGGTTGGCTACAACTAGGTGAAGCCTCTGTTGCGATAGCCGGGCATGAGCGTGCGAGTCAAACGCGTTTATGATGAGCGTGCCAAATCCGATGGCTATCGTGTCTTGGTTGATCGCCTTTGGCCACGAGGACTGACGAAAAAGGAGGCGCAGATTGATGAGTGGCTGAAGGAGATCGCGCCCAGCACGACCTTGCGAAAATCGTTTGGGCATGATCCGGGCAAATGGACGGAGTTTAAAAAGAAATATTGGGCTGAGCTCGATGGCCGCCGGATACAACTTGAGAAACTGGCGCGTGACGCCAGAAGGCGGAGTATAACACTTCTCTACAGCGCCAAAAACACGCAGCACAACAATGCCGTAGCCCTGAAGGAATACCTAGACCGATTAGCGTAAGCCGCGATGCCAGAGTTGCCCGAAGTCGAAACCTTCAAGCGATACCTGGACAACACGTCATTACACCAACGGATCACCAACGTCGAAGTGCGCGACGCGTATGTTTTGAAACGCGTTTCCGCACGTGAGCTGGTACGGCGATTGAAAGGGCGCCGCTTCGAGAACAGTCATCGGCACGGCAAACATTTGTTAGTGCGCGCCGGTAATGAGCTCTGGTTGCGACTGCATTTCGGCATGACCGGCTCGCTTGAATACCTCAACCAGCATCAAGAAATGCCGAAAACGGCGCGAGTGATCTTTTGTTTCGCGAATAACCGGCGGCTGGCGTTCGACGATCAACGGAAATTTGGCGAGATCGAGTTGATCGAGGATGTGGATGAATTTGTGGAAACGCGCAGCCTTGGCCCTGACGCATTGGAAATCAGTTTCTCGCAATTTAAGGCGATCATGCAAAAACACCGCGGCTCTGTGAAAGCTATCTTGCTCAATCAGCAGTTGATCGCCGGGATCGGCAATCTTTACGCCGATGAAATTCTTTTCCGCGCACGCATGCACCCGGGCACGGAAGCGGCCAGATTGAGAGACAACGATCTCACGCGGTTGTTTCGCGCAACGCGGTATGTGTTGGAGAAAGCAATTGCGTTGAAAACCGATTTCAATCGTTTGCCGAAATCATGGCTACTTTTGCATCGTGGAAAACGCGGTAGATGCCCCCGCTGCGGTCGCGCATTGAAATCAGCAATGATCGGCGGCCGCACTTCATGGTTTTGCGAGCATTGCCAGAAGCGCAGCGCCTGAACCGTCTGCACGCCTCGCGCTCTCCAAACCGTTGAGGCCAAAGCGGTGCGAAGACGCACCGCGCTTTAGCAGCGGATGTTTCACACCATCGGCCGAAAACGGCCGACAACTTCCTGCAATCGGCCGGTGATCTGGCCTAACGAACAGACTTCGGCTGCTTCCAACAGAGCGGGAAAAACATTTTTACCGCTGTCAGCGACCTCCGCCAGTTTGTCCAGCGCGCGCTTCGCTTTCTCGGCATTTTTCTTTTTGAATTTACGTAGCCGATCGACCTGCAATTGTTGTTTCGCTCTCGGCGTACGCACAAGCTTGACTTCCGGAGCCTCGTCGTCGCCGTCACGGTACTTATTCAATCCGATGATGGGCCGGGTTCCATCGTAGATTTGTTGTTCGTAACGATGCGCGGCGTTTTGGATTTGGCTGCGCTGATAACGCTCTTCCACTGCCGCAAGCACGCCCCCGAGCCGTTCGATCTCGCGGAACTCGTCCAGGATCGCCCCTTCCACTGCGCACTCGACGGCTTTCATTCCAGGCGAACCGCTAAGCATGTTCATCGTGTGTTTAAAAATCCCGGATTCCTCGAGCAGGATCGCCTGCCCATGCGCGGCAAGCCGGATCCATTCTTCAGTGGGTGTCGTGAACGGCTCGTCCGCGCTATTGGAGTGGCACGAATTCGTGGCGTTCATGTACGACAGGATCAATTCCGCGGCCGTGCGGGTAAGATTGTTTTTGAATTCGGCGGCGATTAACGAGCGGCCGCTGGTTTGCGTGTGCAATTTAAACAGCTGCGCTCTCGGACCTGCGCCAAAGACGTCGCGCATTCCGATGGCCCAGATGCGGCGCGACACGCGCGCGAGCGCGATGTATTCCGCGTCGAGTCCGCAATCGAGAAAGAACGAAAGGCGCGGCCCGAATTGGTCCACCGGGATTCCGCGCGCGGCGAACATTTCCGCGTAGGCAAAACCGTTGGAAAGCGTGTACGCAGCCTGTTGCACCGGTGTCGAGCCAGCCTCGCCGATGTGATAACCGCTGATAGAGATCGGATACCAGCGCGGCATTTCTCGCGTAGTGAACTCCACCATATCGGTAAGAAACCGCAGCGACGGTTCGATCGGGAAAATCGTTTCGTTCTGTGCCTGGACTTCCTTGAAAATGTCGGCCTGAACCGTGCCGCGCAATTTCGGAACGACTTTCGGGCCGAACCGCCGTTTGGCAGCGGCGATGTACATGGCCATGATCATCGGAGCTGGACCGCTGATGGTCATCGAGGCTGAGAAGTTGGGCGACCCAAGATCAAATCCATCGTAAAGCCGCACCATGTCTTCGACCGTGTCGATCGCCACACCGCCCTCGCCGATCTTTCCGAAAACGCCGTCGGCATCGCTATCCAGACCGTAAAGTGTCGGCCCGTCGAATGCCGTGCTGAGGCGATGCGTGCGTTGATGACGCGTCAGATAGTGGAACCGCTCGTTAGTGTTTTCAGCCAGCATTAGCCCCGAGAACAAACGCGTAGGCTCTTCTGGTTGCGTAAGCTTTTTGGCCGTTTTGTCGCCGTTCTTTTCGAAACTCTCAATCTCGCGGACCGGCTCGAGATACATCTCGGGATACGCAGCGTTGAGGTAAGGAAACTCGCCCGGCAAACCTTCAGCGAAAATGAAACGTGCAATCTCGCCCGGCTCATCGATCTCAGGTAATGCGAGACGCGGTAAAGGCAGACCGGTCGGTGTGCGGGTGACCGGGATTTTCGCCTTTGTATCGTTCCAACGTCCGAGCAGATCACGCCCGAATTTTTGATCGGTGCGTGCCCGCTTCACCTGATCCAGAACGAACTTGTTATAATTTTCGACCGATTCGACGACTTGTCCGAGCTTGCTCATAGAATTTTGACTTTTTTTGTAGGGCGCTTGTGTCAAGCCCCCTTCAACGGGTCGGCGTTTGACACAAACGCCGCTACAA
>DATELT010000205.1:0-3649 GCA_035276245.1 Chthoniobacterales bacterium | reverse complement strand
AATCATAACCACGACCGCGCCGAGCACAGCGTTGACCACACTGTCGAGTCCGAATTGTTTCGTTGAAACGGCAAACTGGCTATCGATCGGAAGGACTAGGACAGAGTCCAGTTTTCCGGTGCGCACCAACTCCGGAACATTCGCGACGTTGACGAAAAAGAATGCCTGAAAAAGTTGCGCGATAATCTGATGCGTGCCGACGAGAAGGACGATTTCCCATTTTGACCAATCACCGATGCGATCGACCGAGCCAAAAATGATACTGAAAAAAACGATCTGCCCGAGGAACCAAAGCACCTCCACTACCATCCAGAGAAGGAAGTTGGCTTTGAAACTCATCTCGCGAATGAGCGAGTTGCGCAGCATGATACGGTAAATTTCGATGTAACGGCGCACCTGTTTAGGCTGTCTTAGAAGTAAGGCTACACCTGACTTCATCACAACCAATGAATCGACGCAACAGCATCATCGTCGCAATCGTCGCGCTCATCGCGGTCGGGTTTTTTGTAACTCGCTGCGAACGATCAGCATCTTCACAATTTCAAACTGCTACGGTAACGCGTGGGCCGATCACACAGGCCGTCACCGCTACGGGCACCTTGAATCCCGTCGTTAACGTTCAGGTTGGAAGTCAGGTTTCCGGTAATATCGCGAAATTGTTTGTCGATTTTAATTCCCAGGTAAAAGCAGGTCAGGTGGTTGCCCAAATCGATCCGATGCTATTTCAAGCAGCGGTCACGCAGGGCGAGGGGGATCTGGCGAGCGCGCAAGCCGCCTTGGAGTTGGCGAAGCTGAATGCTTCCCGCACCCAAACCCTGTTCACGCAGAAGAATTCCTCACAACAGGATCTCGATCAGGCGATAGCCAACCTCCATCAGGCGGAAGCCAACCTGAAGATCAAACAGGGCGCGCTCGATAAAGCAAAAGCCGATCTTGAGCACTGCACCATCACCTCACCCGTGGACGGCGTAGTCATTTCGCGCAGTGTCGATGTCGGCCAAACTGTTGCTGCGAGTTTGCAGGCGCCGGTGATTTTTACGATCGCAAACGACCTGACGAAAATGCAAATCGATACCAACGTGGCGGAAGCTGACGTTGGCGCTGTGGAGGTGGGCCAGGATGTCGATTTTACGGTGGACGCATTTCCGCAGCGCATCTTTCACGGCAAGGTTGTCCAAGTCCGCAATGCGCCCATCACAGTGCAAAACGTTGTCACCTACGACACGGTGATTGGCGTCAACAATCCAGATTTGAAATTAAAGCCGGGCATGACTGCGAACGTGTCGATCCTGATCGCGCATCGTGACGATGTCTTGCAGGTCAAAAACGCAGCCCTGCGTTATCGACCGGCGGATGCGTCAACGCTCGAGACAAAACCTTCTGCCGCCAAGCCAGGCGGCGCCCCAGGACAAGGACAACGCAACGGCGGCGGTCGTCGGCCCCGCGGCGGAGAACGGACCGTCTATATTTTGTCAGGAGGGAAGCCGAAACCGGTTCAAATCAAAACTGGAATCAGTGACGGCGTTGTTACGGAGGTGACGGAGGGTTTGAAGGAAGGTGATCAGATCGTAACGGCCGAGCTTGCAACTTCCCCGTCGAACGCTTCGCCCGCAGCGAATCCGTTCAGCGGACCCCGAAGATTCCCATGAGTGGCAAGAGCGCGAAAAGGGAGGATCCCTCGCTCGATATTATTTTCAGCGGCGAGGCCGGAAGGCTTTCATGAACGACGGCGCGGTTGTTAAACTCGTAGACGTTCGCAAAACATACCGGACGGGCGATGTCGAGGTGCCGGCTGTGCGTGGAGTTTCGCTGGCGATTGGACGCGGTGAATTCGTCGCCCTGATGGGCGCAAGTGGTTCAGGCAAGTCAACCTTGATGAACATTCTCGGCTGTCTCGATCGTCCTACTCTCGGCCAATACGTTCTGGATGATGCCGATGTCTCGGAACTTAATCGGGATCAGTTGGCGGATATTCGCAACCGCAAGATCGGGTTTGTGTTTCAAAATTTTAATCTGCTGGCGCGGACATCGGCCCGGGAAAATGTCGAACTGCCTTTGCTCTACGGCGAACACCACCTCAGCCACGCCCAATTGCGTGAGCGTGCGGACGCGGTGCTCGCCTCCGTCGGATTGGCCGGACGCGAGGATCATCACCCGAGCCAACTCTCGGGCGGACAACAGCAGCGCGTCGCGATCGCGCGGGCGTTGATCAACAACCCCGAAATTGTGCTGGCGGATGAGCCGACCGGAAATCTCGACAGCCGCACCAGTGTCGAAATCATGGGAATTTTTCAGCAATTGAACGATCGCGGCATTACCATCATCATGGTGACGCACGAACCGGACATTGCCTCTTATGCGAAACGCAACGTCGTGATGCGCGACGGTCTGGTTCTGGACGATCGGGTGGTTTCTCAGCGACTCGATGCCAAAAAACACTGGAGAGCTGGAACAGTGGAGTAGTAGAGTGAGAATCGAATCGACATTTAACATTGCATTTCGCGCGTTGCGCCGAAACAAAATGCGTTCCGTTCTGACGGCGCTCGGGATCATTATCGGCGTCGCGGCCGTGATCGCGATGGTGGGAATCGGCAACGGCGCCAAGGCTCAAGTGGAAGCGCAGATCGCGAGCCTCGGTCAGAACATCATTATCGTTTCGTCCGGCAGCACTACGGCGAGCGGAATTCGGACCGGCTGGGGAGGAGCAGGTACGCTCAAACTAGAGGACGCCGACGCCATACGACGCGAGGTCACTGGCGTGACAAATGTAAGCGAAGAAGTGATATCCACCACCCAGGTGGCGGCCGGCAATCAGAACTGGTTTACCCGCATTTTTGGGGAGTCGGCCGAATACTTTGATCTAAAGCAATGGCCGCTCGAAGAAGGCGCGCCCTTTACCCCACAGGATGTCCGCAGCGCCAACAAAGTGTGCGTCATCGGCCGAACAACCGCGACCGAAATTTTCGGCAACGACAATCCGATCGGCCAGATTTTGCGGATCAAAAACGTGCCCTTTATTATTACTGGGATTTTAACTTCGCGCGGGTTTACTACCCAGGGCATCGACCAGGATGATATCGTGGTGATGCCGTTCACCAGCGCGATGAAACGAGTGCTCGGCGGGACCACGCTCCGCAATATCAACGTTCAGGTGGGTGATGCGAAGCAAATGACGCCGGCACAACAGGAGATCATCGCGTTATTGCGACAGCGGCATAATATCCGGCCGGGCCACGATGACGATTTCACTGTTCGGACGCAACAGGAAATCGCGGAAGCCGCTACCGCCACTACTGCGGTGATGACGATTTTGCTCGGTTCGATCGCCGGAGTTTCGCTCGTTGTCGGTGGCATTGGCATCATGAACATCATGCTGGTAAGCGTGACGGAACGAACCCGCGAGATCGGGACGCGCCTGGCCGTCGGCGCACATGGTAGCGATATTCTGCTGCAATTCTTGATCGAAGCGGTTTCCCTCAGCTCGGTCGGTGGCGTTATCGGAATCGTTTTTGGAATTGGGGCTTCGAAGTTGTTGTCAGTCTACGCACAGTGGCCGACTCTGATTTCGATCAGCTCGATCGTTGTCGCATTTCTTTTTAGCGCCGCTGTCGGCATTTTCTTCGGCTTTTATCCTGCGCGCAAAGCAGCC
>DATELT010000204.1:0-33577 GCA_035276245.1 Chthoniobacterales bacterium | reverse complement strand
AGCAACGACGTACCGAGCTTTTTGTTCAATCCTTCGATCCGCGACGCCACGTTCACCGTGTTCCCGATGACCGTGAACTCCATCCGTTCTGCCGAACCGATGCTGCCCACGATCGCACGTCCGGTATTGATTCCGATTCCGATGCCCAGGGGAGCTTCATTCCCACGCACTAGATCGGCATTGAAAAGTTCGAGACGGCGTAGCATCGCACATCCCGCAGTAACGGCGTCGTCGGCATGGGTGGTTGCACTCGAATCGGCACCGAAAATCGCCATGAAACCGTCGCCCAAAAATTTGTTCACCATTCCGCCGTGGTCTGTCTCCACAATCTCGACCATCAGTTGCAGAAATCGATTCAGAAAATTGACTACCATTTTTGGTTCGATCTGGGCCGTGCGCGCGGTGAATGCGCGAAGATCAAGAAATAGAAGAGTGACTACTTGCTCGGTGCCTCCGAGCGCCGGATCGCGCGCCAGGATTTGTTGCGCAACTTTCTCACCAACGTGGAGACCAAACGCGCGGCGCAACCGTTCCTTGTCCCGCAGCTCGACCACCATCTGATTGAAATCGCCAACTAAGGCACCGAATTCATCTGCGCGGCGCAGCGGAACCTGCACATCGAGTTGTCCTTCGCCAACAGCGCGAAAGGCAAGGCGCAATTCATCGACAGGTTTCGCAACCAAGCGTGTAATCAGCACGGCAGAGCAAAGACCGAAGGCAATGCCAACCGTGCCGACGAAGACCGCGAACCATTGCGGATTTGAGCTGGGCGATTGCGGTGCAAAAATTAAGAGAAGTAATGAACCGATGGGGCAAAGGCCCGCCGAAATCGCCCACATTAATCCGCGAGTGCGCAGCGATGGCGGATGAATTCCTTCCAATCGGTCCGGTCGGGTATCGCGAAAGAAAACCAGAAAAAGCGCCCACTGACTCGCCAGTTCGACAAGAAAGAACGTTTGCGTAACGGCGATGAAAGCCGAAACCAAAAATGAAATTGGCAGATGCCAGAACAGTTGCGAGCCGACCGGACTTCCAGTTGTCGTTAGCGCGGAAAGGAAAACAGGAACACAAGCAAGCCATGCGGTGCCGGAAATGGCGAACGCGATCCATGGCAAATGCACAACACGCCGCTGCGCTCGATCGAGTTCTTCCGGCGCAACCCTATCGCCTGTGATCAACGCGCGAAAACTTGGGCGCAGCGACAAGATGACATAAATCCAGATTGCGATCGCTACCGGATAAACGATTGCATTATAAAATATCACCGTCGCGGTGAAGCGATGCCGCAATTCTTCCGTCACCAGCAACGGCGCGATGACTATGGCGTTGTACCAAATATTGAAAACGCTGCCGAGGATTTGCGGAATGACGGGCGCCAGCGCAGTGACGAGAAGACCGTAGCGACGCGCGCGCGGCGAAACTTCATCTGTCACGGAATTGTCCACGGCCGAAAATAATCGAGCAAAATAAGATGCGAGTTAATTTCGTGGCGTTGGAATAGGCGCAAAATCCCCGGAAAGTCGGTCAATTTCCCAAAGACAAATCCGCGTTCGACCGGCGAAAAGAGATCATCCTGATGACTCGGCAGAACATATTTCGGTCGGAGCCGCTCAATTGTGGTCCGCAACCTTTTTCGACTGTCGGGTAAGGCCACGCCCAAAATGGCGAGATCGACTCCCGCGCCTTGGGCCGGTGGCAGAACATCCATCGTGCCGCCCGAATCGACGTAAATACGTTTGCCATTCGCTTCGATTAGAAACGCCATCTGTTCGCCAAGACGCCAGTCGGATGCTTTTGCCGGGCATTTCCCGGGTTGTGTTTTCGTTCCGCGGAACGGCAGCCAACCAAAAATTCGATCGTGTGTTGACGGCAGAACACGAATACGCCACGGTCCGAGCACTCGCGTAAAACCAGGCTCAACGACAAGACTACGATCGAGCCCACACGACATCGTCAGATTCGCCGCCGTCAATCCCCCGACCAGCCTCGCGTTCGTTCGCTTCATAATCTGGGGGACGTCGAGAAGATGATCGAAGTGCGCGTGCGTTACCAGCACCGCGTCGACGCGCGATCGGACATGTTGCAGGCCAAAACTAATCCGTGTCTCGTTAGTTTCGAGCGGTTGTTGGAATGCGATTGAAGTTAATCCCGCCCGAGTGAAGTACGGATCCACTAGCAAGGCGTGCCCGTTTGCCTCAAATTGGTAACCATTCACGCCAAGGTAGGTCACACGCACTGTTCCCGCCTTTGGTTTCGTGTCTGCTGAATCAGCGACGATCAGTGTCGAGTATCTTTCGAGGTCAGCGATCGCAATTTGCGTGCTTACGAAGAAGACGAGCACTAATTTAAAGAGTCCGCCCGGCCCCCGCCCCGAAGCCGCAAGACTACGGCGCGGCAAGTGACCGCGCTCGGGTAACAGAATACCATTGTCGCATATCCATTTTCCTGTCATGTCAAGCGAAGTCGAGACATCTCTAACTCTTCTTCGACAAGCTAAATACTTAGCGATTTCTTCACTCCGGCCGGAATGACAAAAAAGCGCGTTCGCGCCTTTCAAATCACGTAATCGTGATCCATTCGTTGCGAGCGCGGGAATCGGCCACAGCTTGGACTACTTTCATGTACCGCAACCCATCTTCGAAAGTCGGATATGGCCGATCCTGACCGCCTGCTTTGACAGCATCGAGAAAGTCATTTTCCACGTTCCATTCGCGGGCGAGTTCTTTCGGTACTTTCACTTCTTCCAATACGCGATCCCCAACGCGCCCGGCTTTGATCACATCGGCGGTAAAATCGTAAACCAGCGTTCCTGCAGAGCCGTAGACTTCCAGCTTGTCGCCAGTGGCGTGCGCGTGGATGCCGCTGAACTCGAGCACGCCTTCCGCACCATTGGCGAAATGGCAAAGCACCGAGAGTACATCCGGAATGATAACATTGTAGCCTTCTCTGTCCGGATACAAAATTTTCCCGCGCGCAAACAAGCCGTCGATGTCGCCGAACCACCGGTGCAACACTTCGACGTAAATCCCCAACGTCATAACGTTGAGTCCGCTGATCTCAATGCGTTGCCGCCAGTGCGCCGGTGCGCTTGGGTTCAAATAATTGCCGTGAAAACTTTGAAGCTTGATCGTGTGAATTTGCCCGAGAAAATTTTCCGCGAGCAACTTTTTTACAATCAGATCGCCCCGTAATCCGTAGGGCGGCGGACATAGCATCGTCACTTGCTTGGGGAATCGCCGCGAGGCCAACAGCATTTCTTCGGCTTCGGCGCGATCATTCGACATCCGCGCTTGACAAAAAACGTGTTTGCCGGCTTCGAGCGCCGAAATGGTAACTGCGGAATGCATATAGGGCGGAGTACCGATCCAGACGATGTCGATATCAGGCAGAGCGACCAGAGCGGGCCAGTTCGCGATCGGGACAGCGCTTGGGACATTTTCCTCGCAAAACTTTTCCGCGCTTTCGTAGGTCGAATTTGAAACCGCTACGATCTCTATGTCATGACGTCGTTTGAACCCGGGCAAATGCCTTCGCTTTACGATATCGCCGGCGCCGACGATGCCGATCCGTAATTTGTGGTTGCCGTTTCGACTCATTAGTTCCTCCCTAGAAGAATCTTTGACCACAACACACGCATACTGTTCAACCTAGAAATTTTGGTCCGGGCGCTTTGATGTGGTTGTGAAGAATCGCTTGACCGGCGCGGCGTCGCATTGCAGCTTACGCCCCCATTCAAATCCGGGCGATTGAGTCAATCGTCCTTTCTGTCCATGCCTAAGATTTGCAGTATTACCGGGTCTCGCGTCACGCGCGGTAGCGTCATTCATCGCCGTGGTATGGCGAAGAAAAAAGGCGGCGTCGGGCGGCACGTGACCAAGAATGTACGACGCGAATTTCACCCCAACCTGCACGAGCACCGCATCTGGGTACCTGAGATCAAGAAATTCGTCCGTCTTCGGGTAACGGCGCGGGGGCTGAAGACGATCAACAAAAACGGAGCATATCGCGCGTTGAAAAAGGCCGGCGTCATCGCCGCCTGAGACATAATCGACGGGACGGTCAGGCGCAATGCAATTGACCATGCTGAAATCGAAAATTCACCGCGCCACGGTGACCGGGGCGAGTTTGCATTACGAAGGCAGCCTTACCATTTCCTCCGACCTTGCTGAGTTGGTCGATCTCCGCGAGTACGAAAAAATTCTAGTTGGGAATCTAAGTAACGGTGAGCGGTTTGAGACCTACGTCATTTACGGCGAACCGCACAAAGGTTTGATCGAGCTGAATGGGGCGACTGCACACCTTGGGAAAATCGGCGATCGGATTACGATCATGAATTTCGGAAGCTATTCCGCTGAAGAAGCAGCCAAACACCAGCCACGCATTCTTGTTCTCGACGAAAAGAATCGCGTGGTGCGACAGGAAGGGATCGAACCGGAGCTCAAAGTCGTTGGGGAATAAAGCGCTCGTCATTCCAAGCGAATGCGAGGGATCTCACAATTGGTCAGACGCATCCGAACACTTGTGAGCTCCCTCACGTCTGCGCGGCTTGGGATGACGCGCTTTAGGTTTGCACAAAGGCTAACTGCTCGTCTCGCCACGGGCTGCCTCGACTTCGCTCGGGATACCGGGTATAGAAGGCGGTGCCTCCTCTACGAGGACTGGCTGTTCCGCGACGACCATCTCTTTTACATTTGGCTCGATTGCCATTTCCGGCGGCAGATTCGACGCGGCTTCACTCGCTTCCTTCTTCGCTGGTTTAGCTCGGGGCAGGTCGAGCGAACCGTCGTTGAATTCAATGACGTGACCCTCTCGGATCATCCAGTGCAAGTCGGAGGCGAGGGACAATTTCGTTTTCTCAGCTTCGGCCGGCCCTGTCTCCGGCGCGATCAATTTCTCGGCCAGCTCTTTGCGATTCATTCGCGGTGAAGCTTTAAGCGTTTCCAGAATCTGACGGACCGAATCCGAGACCGCGGATTCGTTGATCGGTTTTAACCGAATAGGCGAAACGAAAAGCATCCCTTTACGATGACGAAAAATTTGCAGGCCGGTGCCGCGAAATCGGCCGGTCAGCTCCTGCATCATGCTTGAAGGCGAGCGGACTTCCGCCGACCACCCATTCTCGATCAGGCGCGCGATTCCGCGGTCCGGCAAGCGTCGACTGGTGACGCCGTCGATCTCCGCTTCCGGCGTCTCAGCGATGAGAGGGGGCAAATATTTCTCGCGAAAATGGCGTTCCGCCTCAGCCTCGGTGTTGAAAGTCTGAGCCGGTGTTTCCTGGCGAGTGGCAAACGTAGTCACCTTGCGCGCTTCCTCCTTCCATTGCTCGACCAGCGCGGGATCGCTGACGTTTTCGATCTGCCGTTGGAAATCGAGAAAACTCATGCGCCGGCTGAAGCGTTGCTCATAAAGGCGCCGGAGTTGCGGCTGGTAGCTGTGGTGGTTGGTCGGCCCGAGCAATGTTCCGGTCGTACGGTCCCGTGCGACGCTATTAAAGTCGCCCTTGATTGGATCATTCAAAGTCACCTTAGTCTCGTAAAATTTTTCTCGCATCAGGCGAAAGGCGGAGTCCTCGAGCGCGGTGCGATTTGTCGATACTCCGTTCGATTCGCCGAGACGGAAAAGTGGACGCGCGTCCTTCGTTTTCACCCTAACGTTGTAACGCTCGGGTTTCTGCAAAAAGAGGCGAGCCAGCGCATAAACAGAATATGCGACCGTACCAGATTTAATCTGAGCTGCGACATTTTCGAAGGCCGCTGCCTGCGGAAGAAAATGAACATCGAGCTGTGGCAACGGCGGCGGAGGAGGTGCTTCGCGTCGCGCAGGAAAATCGCCAGAACGTTTCCTATCTTTGCGGTCCGGCATTTTGCGCTCGTCGCGCGATCGCCGATCACGCCGGCCGCGGTTCTTTTGTTCGCGACGCGGCAGCCGAGGTGGACGATCACGCCGCTGCTCGCCACCGCGAGGCCACGGTTCCTGGTCTTCTTCCCATTCGGCACGCCGCGGAGCAGACCAATCTTCCTTCACCCATGCGGGAAGAAACTTCAGGTCAATCAGATCAAGCGGTTCGCCAGCCGATGGCACACTTCTCATGTACTGCATGAACCAGAGAAGTAAAACCGAAGCGTTTGTGAACACTCGTCAGTCGCCTTCATTCCTTGTCATTCTGAGCCCGTGAAGACGGCGAAAGATCTCCCATCGCTCAAGAACATTATCCATTTGAGAGGTCGCTCATCTCTGCCCGGTTCGGGACGGCGCGGCAGCGCTTGGATTGAATTCGATTGCTCTCCGATTACTTGAAATTCGTTGACAAGAATTTGAATTGTTTTACTTGCCAACGTGTTCAGCCCGCGTTATCGCGGCGGACGGAACAAACCGAAATTTTATGGCCGACAAATCAATCGAAGAGAAGGTTAAGGACATCATCGTCGAACAACTCGGTGTTAACCCCGAACAGGTGACGCCGCAGGCTTCATTCATCGAAGATTTGGGGGCGGACTCACTGGACATCGTGGAGCTGGTGATGGCGTTCGAGGAGGAATTTTCGGTAGAGGTGCCCGATGAGGACGCCGAGAAGTTGCAAACGGTCGGCGACGTCATCAAATACATCCAGGAACGGGCGAAGCCGAAGGAAGGGTAGAAGCCCACTGGCGGCCTGATATTAAAGCTTTGGCTGCTTGCGCCAATGGCGCTAGTCAATGGCAGCCCGGTGCATTATCCGCAAGATAGCGAGCCACGTGTTTTTGGTTGCGCCGCGCCCGTGCAATCACAGTGTAGAGAGTGCAGTACCTAACTGAACCGCTATTTCACGTCGGCAGCAATTACATTACAGCCGCCGGCCTGATTGCGTTTGCGGTGTTCTTTGGAGCCGGATTATCGCTGGCAAGACTATTTCAAAGTGAGTCGTTCCGGCGTTTCCTTACCCGACTCAAACTCGGCAAGAATTTCGTCTCCGTCATCCCAGCAATCTTCAGCGCTGTCACACTGATATTTTTCACAGTCACCGCCATCAACGCGGCAGGCATTCCGCTGGCTTGGAATCAACCGTTGCCTGGCATCGCGCTCACGCTCGTCCAGATTTTTCTGCTCGTCGCTCTCCTCCTCGGAGTCTTTTGGGTATCGGCGCGGACAAAATCATTTCTCTTTAACCGCTTCCTTGTAAACAGCGGCCTCGATCGGTCGCTACAATATGCCGTCTCGCAAATCGTCAGCAATGTCGTCCTCGTTGTCGGCATTTTCATTGTCCTGGACAACGCCGGCATTCACCTTGCCACTCTCGCCGTTTTTGCCGGCGCAGTCGGTGTCGGCATCGGCTTTGGGCTGCAAAATATCGCCAGCAATTTCATTAGTGGTCTTGTCATTTTGGCAGAACGACCGATCACCATCGGCGATCGTGTAGAGGTTGCGGGTATTGCCGGCCAGGTGCAGCAAATTCGCGCACGCAGCACTGTCATTCTTACCAACGACAACATCACCATGATCGTGCCGAACACGAAGTTCATTGATTCACCGGTCACGAATTGGACTTACGGCGACCCGCGAGTGCGGTTTCGCATTCCGGTGGGCGTCGCCTACGGCAGCGATCTGGACAAAGTGCGAGACGCTCTGCTTGAAGTCGCTCGAGAGGATTCCCATGTGTTACACGAGCCGGAGCCAACTGTATTTTTGGAGACTTTCGGGGAAAGCTCGGTCAATTTGGAACTGGTAGTCTGGAGCCGGGAAATGAGTTATCGGCCGCGCCGATTCCGTAGCGATTTGAATTTCGCGATCGCGCGGAAGTTGCGTGAAGTCGGCATTGAGATTCCAAGTCCACAGCGTGACATCAATTTCCGCGAAGGGTTCGTGCGGGTCGAACTCACAGGGCCGAAGACAAAGCCGGAGCGCCCGGTGGCGGACGGCGCGTAAGAGATGGCAACGTTTCCTTTTAAAGAGGGGAGCGCTGCCGTCGTCTCACGGGGCGAACTCCAGCAATACGAAGACTGGCGTAACGCTTTTCGGGATTGTTGCAAGGATCATCGCTTCTATGAAATCATCGAAGACACGCTGGCGAACGATTTCGAGTACCAATATTTGATCCTGCGAGATCTCTCCGGCAACGTCCGCGGCATTCAGCCTTTCTTTTTCGTCCAGCAAAACCTGATCGAAGGAATTCCCGGCGGAGTCCGACGCATGGTTGACGCGATTCGCAGACAGTTTCCAAGGTTTCTAACGATGCGTGTACTAATGGTCGGCTGTGCCGCTGGAGAAGGGCATCTCGGCGCCCTCGCTTCGAAGGATTCTGCCTGGATCGCCGAAGCATTGCACGCCTGCCTGCCGCAGATCGCACGTAGGGCCAGAGCCTCACTAATCGTTCTCAAAGATTTCTCTTCCAAATACCGGGATGCACTCTCCGGATTTTCAGGCAATGACTTTACCCGCGTCCCAAGCATGCCAATGACCCGGCTGGCGCTGAATTTTCGCGACTTTGACGATTATCTCGCGCATTTAAGCTATGGCACGCGCAAGAGTTTGCGGCGGAAATTTCGCAAAACCGAACGCGCCGCCAAGATCGATCTCGAAATCGTTAGCGATATCACGCCATATCTGGACGAGGTGTACCCGCTTTACCTGGCGGTGCACGAGCGGTCGCCGATGAAATTCGAAAAGCTGACCAAGGAATACCTGGCGAAGCTCGGTCAGCTCATGCCGGAACGTGTCCGCTTTTTTATCTGGCGCCTCGATCGGCGCATCATTGCTTTCAGCATTTGCATGGTCCACGGCGGCACGATCTACGACGAATATCTTGGCCTGGACTATTCGGTCGCGCTCGATTTGCATCTCTATTTTTACACCCTGCGCGACATCCTGCGCTGGGCGATTGATCACCATCTGACCTTCTATTGCAGCAGTCCGCTCAATTACGATCCGAAGCTGCATCTGGGTTGCGATCTGGCACCACTCGATCTTTATGTGAGACACACTCAGCCGCTCTTGAATGCCATTTTTAGCCGCGTGGTGAAGTTGCTTGAGCCGACGCGACACGATCCCGTGCTGCCGAAATTCGCCAACGCCGCCGAACTTTACGGATGACGACTCAGCTTGCGTGCACGTTATCCGACACGCGAACTCCCGCCCTTGCCCTTTCGCACGGCCAGGTGCTCGTCTTTAATCACGCTCGCGATGTCCCAATGGGATTCTGGGAGCGCGGTTTTTCCGACAGCTGGAAAGATTTTCAATATTACGACTTGATCGAGCAGACGATGAGGTGGGGTTTTGATTACCGATACCTGCTCGTGTTCGACGAAAATGATCGACCGCTTGCACTGCAACCACTCCTTCTTGCCCGTCAGGACCTCGCTATTTCTGCAGGTGCAAGCGTTGCGCGACTTGTGGGGAAATTGCGGACGCACTGGCCGCACTTTTTGAAAAGCCGCATTGCGTTGGCGGGCTGTCTTGTAGGTGAAGGAAAAATGGGCACCGTGGAATCGGCTGAAACCACGGCCCCACTCGTCGCCGAAGCCATCGAAACGTATGCCGACAGCGTTGGAATTAGACTGGTAGGGTTCAAGGACTTCCCCGCCAAAACGCGTTCCGCTTTTTCCAGTCTCAAGCAGACCGGCTACGTCCGCGTAAACGGATTTCCACCATTAATCCTCGATCTCAATTTCGCTTCCTTCGAAGAGTATGCGACGAAGCAACTAAGCCGGGCGACCCGGAAGAATTTGCGTCGAAAATTTCGTGCCGCGGACAGTGCCTCGCCCGTGATTAGTTTCGAAGTCTGGACTGACGCCGAGCAGATCATCGACGAAATTTATCCACTCTACCTCGCGGTGGCGGAGACCAGCGCGATCCAGTTCGAGATTTTCACTCGCGAATACTTTCTGGAGGCGGGTCGCAGCGCGCCCGGAAAATTCCGCTATTTCATCTGGCGCCAGGGTTCGCGTGCGGTGGCGTTCAGCTTTTGCACCATCTGGGATGGAACGCTCTACGACAATGATATCGGGTTGGACTACTCTGTCGCATATGAACTGAATCTGTATTATGTCACGTTTCGTGATCTACTGAATTGGGCGCTGGCGAACGGCTTGCATCGCTATGCTAGCGCGCCGTTTAATTACGATGCGAAACTGCGTCTGCGGCTTGAACCGCAAGCGGTGGACGTTTATGTGAAACACACGTCGCCCCTGCTTAACCCGTTTATCAAGGCATTCGCTCGCGTTTTCGAACCAACTCGCACTGATCCAGTGCTGCGGAGTCACCGGCACCTTTTCCGATGATTCAAAAAGCTAAGAAGGTTTTGCTCAATCCGTGGTTTCAGCTTTGTCTCACCGTGCTCTTAGTTACAACTTCGGAACTCTTCCTTAAGCGTGGCGCAGTCGAAGCGCCGCGTTTGCCGGCCGAAGTGAACTGGACCGGCGTTTCCGGCCTCGCCTCGGCCAATGTCTGGTACGGGATCTTGTTCGTGATCGCGAGTTTCATCAGCTGGCTCTACGTCCTGCGTTTCATTCCACTGACCATCGCCTATCCCCTCTCCAATTTTGTTCACGTGCTGATCCCGTTAAGCTCGTGGGTTTTTCTCGGTGAAATCATTTCCACCCAACGCTGGTGTGGGATCGCGCTGGTTCTGATCGGAGTTCTTATCGTGGCTAAACCGGTTGCACGAATGGAGGAAAAATTGTGACCCTTGTTTCGGCATTGCTCATTTTCGTTGCGCTGATTCTTTACATTCTCGGCCAACTCTTCCTCAAGCATGCGATGGAAAGCGATCTTGGCAGTGACCGATTCGCGAAATTTTTCGGAGCAGGTCTGGCGACGATGACCTTTTCATTTTTTATTACGCTTGGATTACTCCAACGTTTCGACCTGAGCTATCTTTACCCTTTTCAGGGATTGAGCGTGGTCATCATCAGCATTTTGGCGTCAGTGATTTTGCGGGAGAAATTAACGCCGCGTCTTCTTTTTGGCGCCGCGTTGATCAGTGGTGGCGTTGTAATGGTCTCGTTAAGCTAGATGGATCATGCAGCGGCGCCCTATGGACTCCGAAGTCTGCGATGAGCTGAAGCGATGTCGGTCATAGACCACCGCCACAGTAACAATGCGCCCTATCGACACGTTAACACCGGCCAAAGCGCTTCGAACGCGCGCTGATTAAGCGCACGAATCTTTTCCGGCGCTGGAAAATTCAATTTTGGATGATCTATTTCCGACGCGAATCGTTGCTTCCTTCGCGCGTAGGCCGGCGGGGAATAAGCGCCGCAAATGTCTCCTCCCAGGACATGAGCGTGGTGCCTCAGCGTCTCCAGTCCCCACCTAACGTCATCGAGATCAAACCTTCCGCTTTCCCAATTTGTGCAGGAGTAATCCGACGCCAAGCAATCCAGATCGATCGTAATGTAAATGTTCGAGCCGATCAGTTCGTTCGCGAATTTTTCGAATTGTTCCCGCCAATTCTTGCGCAAAATCGCGCCGTTTCGTTTTTGTGCGCTCGGTGGCCGATCGTCCGCCCACGGATGGACGATAAGCGTCCCGGCGCGTTCCGCTTTGCGATTGCCAAAAATTTGATGCGGCCACCAGCACTCGAAATTTCCGCACCCCCAAATTGTCGCCTGCCGGACGTGCGGCAATTCAAGTGCGCGATTGATCCAGCCGCCGCAACACCAGCGCGGCGGACGAACATCCCAGTCCGGATGGTTATCAAACGAAACCAGCGTGATCGGTTCGTGGATGCGTCGAAGCCACAGAGCGGTCAGGTGATGAAAGTCGCCGGAGCCATAGAGAACGAATTTGCTGAAATGCGGCTGAATCTCGCGATAAAATTGTTCGACTACTCGGGGCGAAGTGGAAAAACGGAGGTGTGGTCCCCATTTCGTGGCATCAATCTTCGGCAAATCGTCTGCGATCTCTCGCCATGCATTGTCGAGATCGAGATGAACTTCACTTGCGTCCATCACGGCTACACTAATTAACCCTTGGAAGTAATGAAGATCAACGCCCGGCTTTAGACTTCCGGGAGTGCATTTCTGCGCGTGTCAATTCCTGTGCACGCACTTTTAGAGCGATGTGCGAAGCTAAAGTTGTATGGCGCTGGAAACACAAAAGCAAAGATTGAAAGAAGAGGAAGCCAGACGTCGTCCCGTCGGTGTCGTGCGCGATGTCTTCCGCATCTTCGCACGAAAATCTTCGTTAATTCTCGGGAGCGCGTGGGCGTTTGCCATTGCCATTGCAATCATTGTCACCTGGGGGTTGACCGGTCCCGCCTTCCACTTTTCCGACACTTGGCAGCTCATTATTAATACGGGTACGACCATTGTCACTTTCCTGATGGTCTTCCTAATCCAAAACACGCAGAACCGCGATTCCAAAGCGATGCAACTGAAGCTGGATGAAGTCATTCGCGCCCTCAAAAACGCACGCAATGAACTTGTCGATCTAGAAAAACTTTCAGACGAAGATCTTGAGAAGCTGGAGAAGCAATTCGAACGGCTCCGCTTAAAAGCCGAACACGACGGACACCATCGCCACGAAATTCCGGCGACAGATTCGGATCCCGGGTAAACAATCAATCGTTGCTCCCTGTGGCACGAGTTGTCGCACAGGCATTTTACCTGTGGGGGCCAAGGGGCATTTTGCCCGTTGATTACAGCAGTATGGGGACCACCATCCGCCAGCCCGCCTCGGACCTCGGCCGATAACCTTCTAGCTTATCGTCCGCAGCGATTAACAACCTGCAGATGCCCGTTGCCCCACAGCCGGGATGGCTGTACTACGGTTTTTTTGCCTGGCCGGTCCGGAGAAAAACTTTGCCACTTGGGCAGACATCGAAGACTTCGCAGTTGGCGCAATCCGGTTTGCGGGCAAAACAGCGGCGGCGTCCGTGCCAGATCAGCCAATGGCTCCAGAGCGTCCAATCCTGCCGCGGCACAATCTTCATCAAATCCTGTTCGATTTTGTCAGCATCCCTATGTCTCGTTAGCTTAAAGCGCTGGGACAAACGGATGACGTGAGTATCGACCACGATCCCCTCGTTTTTCGAAAAAGCGTTGCCGAGCACGACGTTCGCCGTCTTTCGTCCGACGCCCGGCAGCGCGCATAACCCGTCCATAGTATCGGGAACCTTCCCGTCGTGTTTCGCGACAATAGCCTGGCAAGCGCCAAGAATACTTTTGGTTTTGCTTCGGAAGAAGCCGGTGGAGCGGATCTCACTCTCGAATGCAGCCGGTTTCGCCTGTGCGAAGGCCCGTGCGTCGCGGTACTTTTTGAACAGTGCAGGCGTAACCATGTTCACCCGCTTGTCTGTGCATTGTGCGCTGAGAATCGTTGCGACCAAAAGCTGCAGCGGATTCTTGAAATCGAGTTCGCAATGCGCGTCGGGGTAAACTTTGCGGAATCGCTGGGCGAGAGCGAGCGCGCGTTCGCGAGTGGTCATCCTCACCGGAACATAGGCATTCCTGTCTGTGCGCCAGCCGGTTTTTAGCCGGCCGAAAGAAACACGTTCAAGCGAAAACGAAAGGGGCTCAAAGCCTGTTTGGCGCACAGGTCAGAGGCCGATGTTCCCTGTGCCTGCTCATCGCGTTTCAATTGGCTCGCGAACAATAGGTTTGCCGCGCACACGCGAGACCATGATGCGGCGGCGACGCCAGACGCGGCGAGCCCGGGCAAATTCGCTCGCCAAAATCGCAAATCCGAGCGGAACAAGGATGAAGGCAGGTCCAGGCAGAACGATCATGGCCACTCCGATGAATAACACGCTGAATCCAATGGTACCGATGAGAAATCGGCGCAACGCCGGCCGGGCATCGAGTCCGAAGCGAGTAATCCATTTCTGAAACCAACGATTCACAAAAAGAGTCTCGGTTAGTTACTTCGCCGCGCAAACCCGACCCGGGGTTATTTCGCGATGAGATTCGTCAGCCGTTGTTCGAGATGCGGCGGCACATGAGCGGTGATCACAGCGTTTTCGCCTTCATATTGCACCTCAAGGACATGGCCGACGCGATGACGTTCCGCAATGAGATTTGACTCGCTCAGCGGAATCCGAAAATGCGAGCGCAACCGCCAGGCACCGAGAGCCGCTTGCATAGCTTCGACAAATTGATCGATACCTCGCCCGGTCTTGGCGGAAATCGCGACGCTCCCGGGAAATCGCCGGCAATAAATCGAGGCCAGCTCCGGGTTTTCCAGCAAATCGATCTTGTTGAAAACGATCAGTGTTTGTTTGCCAAAGGCATCGAGTTCCTTGATCACACTATCGACTGCCGCCATCTGTTCCTCTACCCGAGGATGACTGAGATCTACTACGTGAATAAGCAGATCGGCTTCGGTGACTTCCTCGAGCGTAGCCTTGAAGGATTCGATCAAAGTATGCGGCAGCTTGCGCAAGAACCCGACCGTATCCGTCAAAAGAACACGTTGCTTGTTAGGAAGGGTGAAACTGCGTGTTGTCGGATCCAGCGTGGCGAAAAGTTTATCGACCGCGAGGACATCGGCGCCGGTCATCAAATTCAACAGGGTCGATTTCCCGGCATTGGTATAACCCACAACCGCTGCCACCGGCCATTGATGTCGCTTTCGGCCCTGTCGCTGTACACTGCGCACTTTGCGCACCCCTTCCAGCTCGCGCTCAAGCCGTGCAATCCGTTCCTGTACCCGGCGACGATCAACTTCCAATTGTGTCTCGCCCGGTCCGCGGGTTCCAATTCCGCCGGTCTGGCGGGAAAGGTGATGCCACATTCTCGTTAGACGCGGCAACAGATATTGCAACTGCGCCAGCTCAATCTGCAGCCGGCCCTCGCGACTCCGCGCCCGCTGCGCAAAAATATCGAGAATAAGCTGGGTGCGGTCGAGCACTTTGCGCGAGAAGAGATTTTCCAGGTTACGTCCCTGCGCCGGTGAAAGCTCGTCGTTGAAAATCACCGAAGTGACGCGCTGGCTTTGCACCGAATCTCTGATCGCTTCGGCTTTTCCCCTGCCGATATAAAATGGCGCCGTCGGCTTAGGCAGTCTTTGCGTCACGGTGTCGACCACTTCAGCGCCCGCCGAGCTAGCGAGCTCGCGCAATTCCTCCATCGAATCGCGCAAGTCCCATTTGGAGACGCCATCCTGTTCAAGGCCGATGAGCAATGCGCGTTCTGCCTGCCTCTTCGATTTGGTCTCGATCATTCCTCCTGAAACACTCGCGTGATCGCGCGGACTGCTTCCCGATGTGAAAACGGTGTCAAATTCAGCTGTGGAAAAGTAGTTTGATGACGGAACCAGGTCAACTGACGCTTGGCGTAGCGGCGGGTTGCCTGTTGGATTTTCGCAATGCATTCCGCGCGTGAAATCTGGCCGCCGAGTAAGGCGCGAATTTCCTTTAATCCAAGGGCGTTAGCTGCCGTTGGACCAATATTGTGCAGCGCTCGCACTTCGTCTTCGACCCCCTCTTGAAACATCGCGTTCACTCGCTCATTAATTCGCTGGTAGAGATCGTTACGGTCGCGCAGGAGAAGCACGCCGGCCGGCTCGGAAATGCTCCCATTGCTCTCGGTAATGGCCGCCGTCGCGGTGGCGTTTCCTCCACTGCCGCCGGAGTTGGCGGTCGCAACCGAGGCAATTTCGATCGCACGGATTACGCGACGCGGATTCTTCAAGTCAGTGCGCGCAGCGACGTCCTGATTCAATTCCTTAAGGCGTCGACTTAATTCGGATATCGAAAGCGAACTTAATTCCTCGCGTAACTTCAGATCTGGCGGTGGAACTTCACCAAATCCATGGGTGATCGCTTTAACATAAAGCCCGCTCCCGCCGGCGATGATCGCGTTCTTGCCGCGGGAACGGATATCCGCCAAGACGGAGCCTGCCAGTTCACCAAATCTTACCGCTGACATTGTCTCGGCTAACGAGACTTGGCCAAGCAGGTGATGCCGAACCTGACGTTGTGCTATCGAATTGGGTTTCGCCGTAAGAATATCGAGGCCGCGATAGATTTGAAAGGCATCGGCACTGACGATTTCGGCATCGAATTGTTTCGCAAGCTCGATCGCGAGCGAAGTTTTCCCGACTGCAGTGGGCCCAACGATGAAGAATGTATCCTTCACGACAATGGACCGGTTATTTATCGGCCAGTCCTATCAACGCCCAACGTACAATACTTAAAACAAAATCGGGAGACGGGCTTGAGGCCACGTCTCCCGATTGAATCCGGATCGACAATTAGTTCCGCGAATGGTCGGTCGATTTCGCCCCGCTCACGACCAGCTTGCGGCCGAGGAACTCCTTGTCGTGAAGTTCGGTCACGGCTCGCTTCGCTTCTTCCACGGTTTGCATTTGCACGAATGCGAAACCCTTCGAGCGCTGGTTGTGTTTGTAGCTCACAACCTCGGCGTTTTGGACGTGGCCGACGCCATTGAACAGCTCGAACAAGTCGCTCTCCGTCGCATCGAATGACAGGTTTCCCACATAGAGCCGGGGTGAGGTAACCTCGATCGGCTCCGGCTTATGCGGGCTGCGCGTCTGCTGGCGCGAATGGGATCCATTGCGTTGTTCGTCCTTTTCGGGAGCTGTAAAAAAACCGGCGATTCTGGACCAGAATCCCTTCTTCTGTGGCGCAGCTTTGGCGTCGGACCGACGCCCCTGGCCATCGCCGCTGCGGCGGCGGGGACGACCGCGCCGGCGGCGCGACCTCCCGGAGGTATAAGATTTCATGTTTATTTTTGATGAATTTCTGATGATTACTCGGGCGAAGCGCATCGAGGGATGCACGGCCAGCAGCGCGCGAACTTCGCGAGGCCCATTCAAGTCGATGGGCCCCCGCTGCCGGAAACTTCGCCTCATATTGCCAGACTGGCCTTAATCCAAATCGCACGACATTCAGCCAACGAAACAGGGGACATGCGAGCTTTCGCATCATAAGTTCCAAAATCTGAGTCGTCGGATGCGGGCGGATCAAAGCCTTGCCGGCACCGTTAACGGCTCCACTATCGGCTGGCTGGCGGGGATTGCAAGCCCCCGCTCACTTATTGCGCGGTCCGAGCAAGTTGTCCCTGATTGAGTAATAACGGGACTTAAAATACTGCTTCGGACGTTCCTGCCGGATCGGTCTCGCCCAATGGTGCAACAACCTCCGGTGCGAACTTCGCGGAGTATAGCCAAAATGTGCCATCAGCTCCCGGCAATGCCATTCCACCCAGCCAATTTCGTCCACCGACAATTCGTTTTGCCAACTACCTGCCCGTTCCTCGCTTACGCGGGTGAATTCGCGCTCAGTCGCCGAGTTTCCGGCCCAGAATTTTCCCGCCTTTGTCGGCGTTAAGACAACATTGCGATCAAACGATATTTCCAGGAAATCGCAGACCCGTTGCATCGGAGCGGCCGGGTCGGCGACCAAATCCTCGTAACGGATTACGATGCCCGAAAGTTCCTTTCGTTCCGCGCGCAAGGCAAGTTTGGCGGCTTGGAGCCAATGAGAGACGCAATAGTAAACCGAAAACTCCCGCGTTTTCCGCATCTTCTCGAGAGCGATCTGCGCGGCCAGGATCGCCCGCGGATCGCGCATGGTTATCAAAAACTTTGTCTGCGGAAACCGCTCCAAAATCTGCGGAATGAAACGGCGATTAGCTGGCGTTTTTTCCACCCACCGCACAATCAAGTCGAGCGGAATCCCTAGAATCTCCGCATACGTCTCCATCAGCAATACCAGCAAATCCTTGTCTGAATTATTCGGGTCGAACGCAGCAGCTTCGAAGCGTTCGCGGAACTGGCCTGTCGGAAAATGGCCGTAATCCGCTTTTTCCCACTCCGGCGGTCCGCCGAAAAGAACGCGGGATAGGGCTTCTTTGGTCAAATAATCAACCTGTGCCCGGCGGCCGAATTTCTCGTACTTATTAAGAGCGGTCGGGAAATAGGCAGTTTCCTCGGGTAACACGAGCAGCTGCCGATGCCCGTCGAGCAGAGCGATGAGCAGGGTTGTCCCCGATTTGGCCTGGCCCGCGGCAAAACAGGCGCGCTGCGCAAATGGCAGGTTCATTGTTGCTGGGCCCGAAACCATTCAACGAACTTCGGCAAACCGTCGCGCAATTTCGTGGCTGGATTGTAACCAAGGAGCCGACGAGCTTTCGAAATATCGGCGCACGTCAGCGGCACGTCACCCGGCTGTTCCGGCAACCGGTTGATCTTTGCCTTTTTTCCAACCGCAGTTTCGACCGCTTCGATCAGATCCTTCAATGGCACGGTTTCGCTTTCCCCGAGATTAAAAATGTCCCACCTCGCGCCGTCGTAATTCAGCGCTGCAATCACGCCTTGAATAATGTCGTCAATGTAAGTGTAATCGCGCCGAGTCGTGCCATCGCCGAATTGATCGATGGCCTGGCCGGCTAAAATCCTACGAGTGAATTGATGGATCGCCAGATCGGGACGTTGCCGCGCTCCGTAAACCGTAAAAAAACGCAGCGCCACCGCCCGCATCTGGTAGAGGTGTGAGAATGTCGAGCAAAGAAATTCGCCAGCAATTTTGGTGGCGGCGTACGGACTGATGGTTTGGGTAAGGTGAAAATCCTCTGAAAATGGAACGTCCTTACAGATTCCGTAGACCGACGAACTCGAGGCAAAAATGAAACGCTCGATTTCGGCCGTGCGGGCCGCGTCGAGCAAATGAAGTGTCCCGTTTACGTTGGCATCATAATAAAGCTGCGGCTGGGCAATGGATGGACGTACCCCGGCACGCGCCGCCAAATGCGCGACGGCATCGAATTTCTCCCGATGAAACAGACTACGCACGGCATTGTTATCGCGCAGATCCATTTGAAAAACCGGCACATCATTTTTCACGGCGGCGATGTTGCCATGTTTGATTCGCGGATCATAAAAATCGTTGAAATCATCGAGAACCGCGACGCCATGCCCGAGAGCGAGTAGTTTTTCGACCAAATGCGAACCGATAAATCCAGCGCCACCGGTAACGAGAATGCGCACGAGGCGAGCTTAGTTTCGTAGGCGGCGCTTGCCAACCGAAGCCGCATAAATGACGAACCCTTAATGACGAATGCTTGCGCGGTGGCTCTCTCTCTTACTTTGTCATTCGTCATTCGTGCTTCGTCACCTAGCGAACGCTTAACATGAAACGGCTCGCCCTTTGCCTGGCCTTATTTGTTCTCGGCGCACTTGCAGCATTGATCTGGCGCCTCATGCCCGAGCTCACTCGACCCACCCATCTCGACCCGGCCTTTCAACTTCCTTCGCCCTTCGAACTCGCGTCGCTTCCGGTGGCGACGCGCTTTGATTTCCCCCTCGGTAGCGAGCACGGTGCCCTCACGTATAACGCCCAGCATTTCACTGAAAATCATCATCTCGGCGATGACCTTAACGGTATCGGGGGTGAAAATTCCGATCTTGGTGATCCGATTTATGCCGTGGCGGATGGCCGCGTTTTGCTAGCGCGCGATGGCGGGCCGGGCTGGGGCAACGTTATCATTGTTTTACACGCGATCGAGGAAAACGGCACGCGCCGTTACGTCCAATCCTATTACGGCCATTGTCAGGAAATATTGGTTCACGCGGGCGACGAGGTGCACCGTGGCCAGAAAATCGCGACCGTTGGAACTGCCGGCGGCCAATATTTCGCTCATCTGCATTTTGAAATGCGCCAGTTCATTACGCCATTCATCGGACCAGGCTATCGGGAGAATACGGCCGGCTGGCTAAATCCCACCGAATTCATCGCCAAACATCGCGGGGCGCCAGAGGATGATGTGGGGCGGACAAAACCGACATCGCCAACTGAAGCGACTCCGTGACCGGACTCCTAATTCAGAGAGTTGGATTTGCCAGCAGCAGGTAGGCCCAATTCAATGCCAGCAGCGCGATAGCAGAGCCGCGAACAAATTTCCTCTCGCCGGGGGTTACGTGCGCGACGCGCAGACGCGGCGTGCGCATGACGACAGTCGCAAGCGCGTAGGCATTGAACAACGAAAGCGCGCAGTAACAAAGGAATGCGAGAGGATTCCATTGCAATGCGGTTAGCAAATGCCCATGAAAAAATGCAATCGCCGATCGGGTTGCACCACAAGTGAGGCAAGGATGGCCGGTGAGCGCATGAAAGAGACAGATCGGCCACGGCAATCTTAAGGCCAGCCACGTTGCCGCCAGCGCCAGTCCGCCTGAAGAAACACTGAGCCAGATGAGTTCATGATTCGGCTCGCCGGGGGCGAGTGGCCGACGTACAAGCTGCATAAATCTCGCTAGTTAATGGTGCGGCAATCCGAAAGCGCCGAACCCCAGCATAATGCCGAGCACAACTGCGCCACCGCAGCAAACAATCACCGGAAGGAGGACCGCCAGCACGGCGCGGCCGGTATCGGTTTCGTGGGCGCGCGCCAGGCCAATGCAATTCACCACGATTCCCCACACCGACGCGATCAGTCCGCCACAAACCGGAATCAATTGCAGTACGCCGGTTGATCCTTGAGTAAAGGCCAGGACGCGAAACGTCGTTTCAAACGGTTGGTTCGCTCCTCCGACAATCATCAAACACAGATGAACAACGGCAGCGCCAATAAACAAGACGATGACGATCCCCAGCGGAGCAAGGATGAGAAACCCGATTGAACCAATACCCATGCCGGCCATCGCGTTGAACGGATTTCGCTGGTCCGCAAACATTCCGAACGAGCGAAAGAGAATTGAAAACAAGAATGCCACGATCGCGCCCACGCTTCCGCCAACGACTCCATAAAGGAGCGGCTCGCCCAGGCCGCCTTCGCGTTTCATAACGGTGAAGGCTTCCGCTGGTCGGGTCAGAACCATTTGCAGCGTTTCGATAAAAGCAGTGAAAAATCCTTTTTGCTGCCGGTCATCCCACGGCAAACCGGTGCGCGCGCTCGCCACTGTGACGGGAGGAGCTGATCCAGGACTCGCGGCCTGTGGCGGCGGAACCGGGGCGCCCGTTGCTGGGATGTCTTGCGCGAATTCGGAAATTTGTGCCAGCGGTTGCCACGTCGCCATGCCGTCACGCCAGCCGAGATCAGTCCCGAAGAAACGTCCGCTCCGAAGTCCAGCCCGAACATCATCTTCCGAAAACGTGCCGAGGCTCGTACCGCTGCGATTGATGTGAAATGTAGCCATGTCCGGCGTTTTACGTCGTAGCGGCGCTGGTAGCAAGCGTTGAAGTGTGACTTCGCCGCGACGTTAAATTGTTAAAGGCGGTAAATCGTTAAAACGGCCGCCCTGTTTAACCTTGTAACATTTTTAACCCTTTAACTTTTCCCCGCCTCCTCCAGCGCTCTCCAGCAGTACCACGCCAGCGCAGAGCGATATGGCGCAAATCGCTTTCCGTGTTTCGCCATCTGCTTCGGCGTCGGCAATTTTCGTTTTCCGAAAATTTTCGCGAATCCTTTGCGCACCCCATAATCGTGTACCGGCCAGACATCTGGACGCCCCAGATCGAAGAGCAACAACATTTCTACCGTCCAACGCCCAATCCCGCGCACCTGAATCAACCGCTCGACAATCTCGTCGTCGGTCATTTTGGCCATCGCCCGCGCCGTCGGCACCGTGCCGTCGATCGTTTTCGCCGCCAGATCTTTCAGAGCTACGACTTTACTCCGCGACAAACCGGCCGCGCGCAATGTTTCATCCGGCGTTTTCAGCACCAACTTGGGGTCGAGAAATTTTCGTTTGGGAAAAATTGCGCGCACCCGCTTCCAAATGGTGGCAGCCGCTTTACCGCTCAGTTGCTGGTAAGCGATCGATTCGGCCAGTGCGTCAAATGTTCTTACCTTCGGATTTGGCTCAATTTCGTAACGACGGGAATGCGAGATCAAGTATGCCAAGCGTCTATCGCTTGCGGAAAGGTGGCGATGCGCTTCGTCATGATTCATGCGCACATACTAAAATGACGAAGCACGAATGACGAATCGTAAAGAAAGTTGAATCGTTACAAAGGTTAAACGGTTAAAACGGCATCCCTCTTTTTTAACTTTGTAACGCTTTTAACCTTTTTAACCTGCGATTGTCATCATTCGTCATTGAAATTGTCCCATCGCCATTCGTGCTTGCCCGGTAATCCGTTTTCGATTTCGTCCTCAGCATGGCAACCACTCACCTCACCTATTTCGGTCATGCTGGATTCAAACTTCAAACGCCCTCCGGGAAGACCTTGCTGATCGATCCGTGGCTGAAAAATCCCTTGTTCAAAAAAGGCGAAGAGGAACTGAAGAAACTAGATCGCGCGGATGTAATCTGCCTCACCCACGGGCACTTCGATCACGTCGGCGATTCAGTGGAAATCGCCAAGAAAACGAAACCAAAACTTCTCTGCACGTTTGATCTTGCAGTCGCCTTACGAAATGGGCTCGGCTTTCCAGGGGACGATTCTTCGCTCGTAGGGCATCTCGGTGGCGAGATCAATGTGCTCAATGGCGAAATTACCGCCCGTTTTGTTCCCGCGTGGCATGGCACGGCGATTATGCCAAATGAAAAATCGCCGCCAATCTATGGCGGAACACCCAGCGGCGTTGTTTTGTCGATTCGAAACGGCCCGACGATTTATCACACCGGCGACACCGATTTGTTTTCCGACATGGCATTGGTTTCGCTCGAGCGACCTATCGATTGGATGCTCGTGTGCATGGGCGGCCATTTTACCATGGGGCCGGCGCGCGCGGCACGAGCTGTCGAATTGGTAAAGGCGAAATCTGTAATCCCAATTCACTTTGGCACCTTCCCGGTTCTGACGGGAACGCCCGAGATGCTGGCCGGTGAATTAAAAAAACTTGGCTCAAAGGCGCAGATTCAGGCAATGAAACCCGGCGAAACTATTTCGTTGTCCAGTTGATGCGCGATCGAGTGCCCTGGCTTGGCGTTAATTTGGTGGAATGTGCGAACCAATTTTATTTCGAACGCAAAACTAACACGCAGGCTTCAGGCTTGCGTCGTGCCATCGACACACTGGGATTGTGTCGGTTCGGCTCGGAACTTTATCACTCGCCAGCGACCGGTTCGGCGCGCAACAAACGGCGGCCTTCGATTATCTGCCAGAGAAGGAGAGCTGGAATGCCGACGAGCAAATCGCGGAAGCGCGCCAAAAGGGAAATGGCGAAGGCGGTTTCGCCCGGGATACCAAGAAGATTGCCGATCACGAGGTAACCGCTTTCCTGCACCCCAAGCTGGCCGGGAACAGGAAAAGCCGCCGATTTCACCGTCATCGCCATGCTCTGGAGAATGACCGCATTCCAGAAGGTCGGGTGCAGGCCAACCGCAGCTAACGCGATATAGATCTCGCCGGAGCTACCAATGAGCGACGCTATCGTCACAATACAACAGGCGATAACGCCGCGCCGCCGCCCATAAATTTCGCGCACGGTTTGGTCCAGCGTCTCACCACTTTGAACGAGCGAGCTCCACTCCTTCGATTTTACCAGGCGGGTAATAATCACGCTGACAAAACGAAACATGCCGAGTCGTTGGGCGACGTAGAAGCCGGCAATGGCAAGAACTCCCAGAACAGCTCCGATCAATGTTGGACCGACCAGACTGCTTCGCCCAGTGGCGTGGACCAGGAGGACAAGACCGAGGAGGGTGAACGCAATTTGGACAACAACCCCCAATGTGACATCAACGATCACACTGGCCGCGGCCGCTGCCATTGGGGTGCCGGTAATGGTGGCGAGGCGCGCACGGACAATATCGCCGCCAACCGCAGCCGAAGGAACCAGATTGCTGATCGATTCACCGATCCAACGCATCCAGAACAAACTTTGCAGACGCGGGCGAACTACCTTTGGAAAAAGGACATACCAGGCAGTGGCATCGAGAAAAATCGGGATGAAATGAAACGCGGCGATCGCGACTACGGCCCAGCCGGCGGTCGCGACTGCGGTGCCGACCGACATCACCCCTTGGCGAATGAGCAGAACAGTGAAGAGCGCGGCGCCCGCGAAACCGAGCAAGAAAAATGTGAGTTTAAGTTTGCCGCCGGTTTTCATGTTCGATCGAGGAATGACCGTGAACACAGTCCACCTTGGTCGCAACTAGCGAAAACAAGGGACGGCCGCTTTCCCGATCTTGTTCGGGGAGCGCACGTGCCTCCCCGAATACGAGAACGCCCCCAGAAGAAAGGTTCGCTAGGACCACACGTTAGAGATTTCAGCTCGCTTCCCTCTGACTTGATTCCGGGATGCAAAATATGGTGGATCGGCCGATCCGAAAATGCCAGTCGGCCTATGACCGATATCGAAGATGGGCGGCGCAGCCGGCAAACTAATTCAGCACCAAGAATCCAGAGTCCAGTATCCGGTGCAAAGCATTCTGGCAGATAGTTCCTGGACGACAAGTGCCTGAAATCGTCTTTTGTGTAATCATCACTTGCCGAATAAGGCGCAATCCGATACATCAACAACGGCCCGCACGTGCGATCTACTTCATAACCGTAATCACCGTGAAGAAAATCCTGCTTGAAAAAGTTTTGAGAATACCAGCCGTTTTCACTTTAACAATGCTGACCATGGCCGGAATCGGTGGTGTCTTCGCCGGCCCCGAACCGGCAATCCAGCCGGCTGCCACACCCGGGTCGGAGAATTCACACGATCTTTTTAGCTACGAGACGACGTACACGTTCCAGAGCGATTTTGAGGAATCAAAGCTGGGGCATGGCGATTCGCTTTACGACGACTTCAGCTACGACCATCGATTTTTGATCACTGGGAAATGGTACTTTCGAGCTGGCGTCGAATACGAGCGCTATGATTTTGGCGGCACCGGCAATGGCCTGCCTGATCATCTGCAAGGACTGTATGGACATCTGGCGCTGGAGTACGTGGTGGAAGATCATCCAGGCGCAGGTATCGAGCTGGAGCCTGGAGTTTACTTCCAAGATCACATCAGCGGGAACGCTTTCGATTTACCCGGCAGAGCTTACGTGAGCTTCCCGTTGAAGAAGGACAGAATCTTCGCTACGGTCGGTTTCGGCTGGGGCCAATTCCAGGATCCAGTTGTCGCCCCGGGTGGTGGCATTACCTGGCTGATTAACGACAAACTGCGCTTGCAGGCTGTATTTCCAAAGCCTGCGCTGGTGTATCAGCCAAATGACGACTGGGACATACGGGCAATTGGGGAACTCAACTTTCTCGGAGCTCGCACAGATCAAGTGCACACAACGGAGCGGAAACTGCAACTAGACGACGCTGTGGTTCAATACAGTGAGTATCGCGCCGGTTTGCAGGTCGGGTATTCGGGTTTTAAACCGTTTAAGATCAGTGTAGGCGCAGGCGCTACAATTCAGCGCAATTTCGATTTCTTCCGGGTCAATCAGTCCAAGCGGACTGATCCGGCGCCGTACATCAGAATTGCAGCGGAAGCGAAATTTTAAGGAAACATTTCGCCGAGCTTTCTGGCTATTCCCTGATCGCCGCGAATCTTTAGTCGGCCAGTAAGATAGGCCCATGTGCCGCTGAGTTGGTCATGGCAGATAGCGACCCAAACCTTGTCTTTTGCTATGAAAATGACATTTGGATCGGGGATTTTTCCTTTGCCCATCTTGTAGGTCCCGTTGTTTACCTCGATCCACCATTTGCCACCGTTTGGTCCGCTCAAGTCCCATTGATAACGAGCGTGCACACCGTTTGCTTTTGCCGGTTGAAAACTGTCGCGCATGGCATCGAACACATCCTGCGGCGTCGCATTGGGCGGCTCATTCGACGCCGCCAGGGCGGTGCCCACGTTGATCAACGCGGCCAGAGTAGCAATTCTCGCGAAAAATAACGAGTTCCTCTCTTTCACTGCTCGAATCAGCATCGTTGCCGTGGCCGTAGTTGGCCGCTTAACCTCGCTACTCTTCGATACGCCGCAACAAAAGTGCAGCGCCGATAAAGGCGATAATCGCGCCGGCAAACAGAATTATTAGGTCCTTCAAATAAAACGCCGTTGGGGCTTGATACATGTTCACCAGGCGAAACGCGCGGCAGAAATGAGTGAGCGGAAAAATCTCCGAAAGGTATTGGATGGCTTTGGGCAGTTGCTCGAGCGGGGCAAAGGCGCCGGACAAGACAAATACCGGCAGCAAAAAGAACACGGAGAATTGAATCGCCTGGGTCTGGGTTTTTGAAAAAGCCGAGATCAAAAGCCCGAGCCCGAGTGAACAAAGCAGAAAAAGGAGACAGATCAGCATTAATGCGGGCGGTTGATAGAATGGCACATGAAATTGAAAACCGGCGACAAACGCGATCACTGCGATGATCACGATCGAGACACCGAGATACGGCAGGATTTTGCCAATCACGATTTCGCCACGCTTCAGCGACGTCACCATCAACTGGTAAAGCGTTCCGGACTCGCGTTCGCGCGCGATGGTGCAAGCCATCAGCGTGACCGTGAGCAATTGTAAGATGAGCCCGATAATTCCCGGGATAACATAGTCAATAAAACGCTCTTTCGGGTTGTAGAGCACTATTCTCTTGGCAGTCCACGCTTCCATGAGCGAGACGAATTGCTTCCGAATCTGCACCGGCAATTGTTTGCCCAACTCGATCACTTCATCCGGCAGGTCCTCAACGATAAGGTCGCGCTCTTTCATCTGGAAATCGGCAAGACTTTTCTGCACTCCGCCCTCCACCACCTCGGTTGTATTGATGTCGCTCCCATCGACGTAAAGGGTCAGCGGTTTCGGATTACCGGCGTTCAGGGAATCGCTCCAGCCCGATGGAATGATCAACGCGGCCTGGACGTGGTGGGCGAGAAGATCGGATTCGTTGCTGGTGTTCGGCGGAGCCTGTCGCCACTGAAACGTTTTGTTCTGCAGCGCGATATCGATAAAACGCTGGGTGCGCGGTGTGTTGTCGCGATTAATCAGCAGGCTGGGGACATCGGTAATGTCGCTCGATTCGAAAGCGTAACCGAAGAGCAAAATGAAAAGCGGCGGCAAAATCAAAAGCAAAAGCAGCACTCGTTTGTCGCGATAAATGTGGAGAAACTCCTTGTAGGCGACGCTGAGGATGGCGTGGAAAGAGGAGTTCATGAGCAAAAACATCGAACGCCGAGCGCCGAACGCCGAACATCGATCACAGAAAACGACAAAAGAAAACGCCCAACGTCCAACACCCAACGCCCAACGCCTAATGACGCGGCACGCGGTAAACGCCGAACGCTGAACACCGAACGTCGAACGTCGAAGTACACGTGGTGTGACATCATAGGTTGCGTTTTTCCGCCGTCCGGACGCTTGCGACAAAGATTCTCATCAACTCCTCGGCTTCAGCGAGGCACGAAGTCAGGCGCGGATCGCGATTCATCTTCTTGAGCCGCGATACCAGCCTAAGCCAGCGTCTAGTTTCGCGCGGCTCTTTTAAACAGACCTTAAGCTTATGAATAAAATCTTTACGGGACTCTGCAGCTTCAACTTCGCCATGATGACCGTACAGTGATGTTCCGCATCTGAGAAGCTGGCCTGCAATGTGGTTGCTGGCTCTCGTGTTGGGCAAGTCATCAGTCAGTTCAAAAACCCGCGACTGCAAACTCCAATAATCTGTCTTTAAGATCATACTTCGTTTTCTTCGAGACTCTGTATTCGGAATAGTCCTCATGCACCCGAAACGCATGCAAATTCCATTCGGCGTTCGGTGTTCGGCGTCCCATGTTCGATGTTTTCTTCTTCAAATTAGATGGGCGTTGGGGCGTTGAATCTACTCGGCTTTCTCTTCATTCCCCTGCGTCGCTTCATTCCTCTGCGTCGCTTCATTCTTCTGCGTCGCTTCCCTTCAGCACCGCATCGTACCCTTGCGAATACGCTGTAAACACGTCTTCCATGTCCGGTTCGACCCAGCGTTCACCTAACAACTTCAAATCGGGGAAAGGCCAGCTTGCCTGCCAGGTTTGAAGCAGTGCTTCCGGATTGGGCGCGTAGATTCGAAGCGCGCCGCTGCGCAACGAGACACCAAGAATGCCGGGGAGATTGCGCAACTGGACCAGCGCCGGCATGACCGGATCGACATCGATCTCGAGCAATTTGGTGCGAAAACTCGCTTTCAGATTTCGCGGTGACGATTTGGCGAGGATTCGGCCGCTCTCAATAAAACCAACTTCGGTACAGCGCTCCGCTTCATCCATGTAATGAGTCGTAACGAAGATCGTCTTACCGGCGTGACTTAAGTCATAGAGGAGATTCCAAATGTGTTGCCGATGAACCGGATCGAGACCCGACGTCGGTTCATCGAGGAAGAGCAAAGGCGGGTCATGCACGAGCGCGCAGCCGAGTGCGAGCAACTGCCGCATTCCGCCCGACAAGCTACCAGCCGCCGTATTGCGTTTTTCCCTGAGATCAGTGAGGCCCAACAGATTCGCGATCCGTTCATCCAGTTCCGTTTTTGGCACGCGACAGGCGCCGCCGAAAAAGCGAAAATTCTCCTCCACCGTGAGGTCTGGATACAAACTGAAGCGTTGCGCGACGTAACCAAACTTCGTCCGCACTTGCTGCCGTTCCTGCCAGACGTCGTGGCCGGCGATGGTTGCTTTTCCGCCGGTCGGATGGGTCAGGCCACACAACATCCGGATGGTCGTCGTCTTGCCCGCGCCATTAGCACCAAGAAATCCGAAGATTGTCCCCGGAGCAATGGTGAAGGAAACGTCTCGCACTGCTTGAACATCGCCAAAATGCTTGCTCAGCTTCTCGAGCACGATCACTGGTTCATCCATTTTCGAAAGGTTATTGCGATGGCAGAGCAAGATTTGCAACCCGGCAACGTACCGTTAGAAGTGTCCGCATGAGAAAGAGCTGTCTCCCCTCCCTGCTCTTGGCGATTCTCGCCGGCATCCGCACGGCGTTAGCCGATCCGGTCTCGGAACTCAGTGGCTTTTCTATTTTCGATAAAATCGATCTGGCGCAATTGGCAAAAAGCGATGCGAAAACTGCACACGGACCGCCCATGAGCAATTCGCGGTTCTTGTCGGTGCAAAGCGTCTACGTTTTGCCTGGAGCGCCTGGACCGCATCTCGAAGCGATGCGCAACTGGAACCCGTCCGAGCATCATGAACCGAAGGTGCTTCTACACGGCGACCTCTCTGGTGCAATAAGCGAGTCTTCCTTTGCCAGAATCAAGAACGCACCAGACAACGGTCCGGTGCGAGCGCTGGTGAATGCGACCGCCAAAATGGGCAACGATTTGCAGCTCAGCCGCGAAGAGGCGGCGCGATGGAAGGGCGGTAATGCTGCGCTTTCCGCTGCGGGCGGCGATTTTTGGATGGGCGTTCTGGCCGGGCGCACCCGCGCCTACATCAGCGGCGGTACTTCGGCGCAGCCGCCGTACGATCACGCTAGTCCGTCCATCAAACCGGGCGAGGAGTTAAATGGTCTCCTGCGCGAGCAATCAAAGATTCGGAAGCAGTTTGCTGGACTCCTCGACAGCAGCGGCATTGGGCGGGGTGCGGGATCACTCAAGCCGGATTTGTATTGGGAATTGCTCAACGCCGATAATGTGGCGGTGGCAACTCTGGGCGCTTTTTATTCGCGCAACGCGAGTGGTGTGGTGCAGGTGGCTGATACTTTTTACTATTCCAGCGGCGGTTTTTACGCCACTCTCACGTTGCATCAAATGTGGCCGGTTGATATAGACGGCAAACCACATACTCTAGTCTGGCGGGGTGATATGGTCTCGTCGGCCGCACTGGCCGACTTGCATGGCGTGGAAAAACTCGGCTCGGAATCGGCGATGATGAAAGACGTTGCCAAATCCATCGCGCGGTTCCGCCAGGAACGCAGTCGCTGAGTCGTGGTCGCCCGTTCTTTTACCCCGCAATTGCTGGTCGCGACTTTGCTGGCCACTGCCTCATTCGGAAGTGACTTTTGGCCGCTCGAGTACTCCTTCGAGGAAACGTACATCGGTGAATCCACGGTCGCGCGCGGATCGAAGCGAGTGGAAGATTTCGATGAGAGCGACACCCTGCTCCGGTTCGTTTTCACGCCGCGGGTGAAGCTCGGTGTCCTTCGGCTTGGTTTCGAATACGAACAATTCTCTTTCGGCTTGAGCAAAAACGCACCGCTGCCGAATACCCTGCAATCGGTCGCCGCCATCGTCGGGATCGATACTCAATTTTCCGATTCAATTCTCGTTAGGATCGAAACCACGCCGGGAGTCTACAGCGAGGCGTTCCGGCCAGGATCGACCGACTTCAACACGCCCTTCGAGATCGGTGGCACTTATATCTATAGTCCCGATCTTCAGTTGGTTCTCGGCGTTAGCATTGATGTCGAACGCAAGTATCCGGTCATTCCCGGCGGTGGGATTCGTTGGAGATTTCAGCCGCAATGGGTCCTGAATGCGGTTGCTCCGACCCCGCGTCTCGAATACGAATGGAACAAAAACCTCACGCTGTATCTCGGTGCAACTTTAAAGGAAACAAACTTCCGGGTGAGCGACGACTTCGGCCGCGAACATGGAATACCCCGACTCGACCACGCTGTACTGACCTATAGCGAAGTGCGAACTGGCGTCGGATTTGATTGGAAACTTGCCAGATGGCTCTCGCTCAATGCCGAGGCCGGCTACCAGCCGTATCGCACCTTTGATTTCTATCGCGCTAATGTCCGGTTCCACGAAGATGGCAGTGCTCCCTATGGAATGATCGCGGTCCATGGCGCGTTCTAGGTGCGAACCGGATGCCGGGTTGGTAGCGGCGTTTCTGACAAACGGCTTGAAACAAAGTCGCTTAGAACAAGCGCCTCTACAACTAATACAAATCCGCTCGGCGGTGATCGAATACCGCCATGCGTTTGCGAACTTCATCGACAACATCTTTTGAAATCTCGGCGTAAATGATTTCTTCGCGATCGACCGACGCCGCCGAGAGGATCACACCATAGGGATCGACGATAACAGACGTCCCGCAAAGGGTACCATCATTATCGGCGCCGGTGCGGTTCGCCAGAATGAGATAGCATTGATTCTCGATCGCCCGCGTGATGGCAAGAACCCGCAGATGTTCGACGCGCACGATCGGCCACGCCGATGAATTCACGAATACATTTACGTTTTGTCCCACGGCGAGCTTGCGGCAAACTTCCGGGAAACGGAGATCGTAGCAAATGGTCAGCCCGAAAACATAATTTCCGAACTGGCGACTAACAAACGAATTGCCCGGAGTGAATACGGAGCGCTCGTCGACCTGCGATGCGGTCACGAGATGGGTCTTGCGATATTTCGCGATCATGTTCCCAGCGGCGTCAAAGAAGACCTGGGAATTGTAAATGCGATCCTCCTCCCGTTCCGACACGCCACAGATGATGGCGATGGAGAACTCACGCGCGATATCTTCGAGCCGCGGCACCGCGCCTTGGTTCCAATCGGTGGCGGCTTCCTGGATGACCGGCATCGAATAACCGGTGTCGGACATCTCTGGGAAAACGATCAATTCCGCGCCGGCCTTTTTCGCCCGCGAAGTAAACTCGCGAATCTTGCGCAGATTCGCGCAGACTTCGCCCGGAGTACAGGCAATTTGGGCAGCGGCGATTTTCATAACGACCTTTGCGATCCTGACAAAAACATAGGCAGTTTGCCTGTGCGCCCAGCATATTTTTAAGTATTTCTCCCGGCAGCGGAGCAAAGCCCGGCTGTACACAGGCTAAAAGCCTATGTTCCTAACGGAGCGTCTTGTCCAACCTTCCGATCTTCAACGTTTCGGGCCACCATTTTGCGACGCCGAGAACGACCAGAATTGTCCCGATGCCACCACCAACGACGGAAATCACCGGGCCGAACAATGCCGCAGTGAGGCCGGATTCGAGGGCGCCGAACTCATTCGAAGTCCCGATGAAGATATTGTTAACAGCGGAAACGCGGCCACGCATTTCATCGGGCGTGACCAACTGCACGATAGTCCCGCGAATGATCACGCTGACGCTGTCGAAGGCGCCAATGAGAAAAAGCATCGCGAGCGAGAACCAGAACACTTGTGACAATCCAAAAAGAATGGTGGCGAGTCCAAAACCAGTGACGCACCAAAGCAAAGTCACACCGGCACGCTTGATCGGCGGCAAGTAGGCAACGACGAGGGCAGTGATAAACGCGCCGATCGCTGGCGTAGCGCGCATCCAACCGAGACCGATTGCGCCCACGCGTAGAATCTGATCGGCAAACATTGGGAGCAACGCAGTCGCACCACCGAGCAACACCGCGAACAAATCGAGCGTGATGGTTGCGAGAATGACGTGTTTGCTCAGAACAAAACGCATCCCCGCCTGCAAACTGCGCCAGGTATCCAGAGTCTCGTGCTTTTTCTTGTCTGGCGCACGCGGAATTGGCAACACCAGAAGGAAAAAGAGGAACGAAGTGATGGCATCGATGATGTAAACGCAGGAAAAACTAATATGCACCACAATGAACCCGCTAATGGCAGGCCCGACGACTGAGGCAATTTGAAAGACGCTGCTGTTCCAGGTGACCGCGTTGGCGAAGACGTCAAGTGGTACGAGGGTCGGGAAAAACGAGGCGCGCCCGGCCCAGGCGAAGGTGCGAGCAATTCCTGAAATAAAGAGCAAAAGGTAAATCACCGGAATGGAGAAATCATCGAAGTGAAACGCCTGCTGATGACGTTCGAAAACTGAGGCGATGGCACGCAACACACTGTTGCCTTGCTGCAAAATCGACCAGGCCGGAATGGACAGATGTTTCCAGGAAACGAGCGCTAACATCGCCGAAGTGATCGCGATGAAAAACTGCGCAATCATGATGATGTGTTTCCGGCTGTATTTGTCGGCGAGGTGTCCGGCGGGAAGTGAAAGACACACCACCGGAATCACCAGCACCAAACCAACCAATCCAAGCGCAGTCGCAGAATGCGTGCGTCGGTAAATCTCCCATTCCACTGCGACGGCCAACATTTGGCGGCCGACGAAGGCCAGAAAATTTCCTGTCATATAAAGATTGAAACTGGCAAAGCGAAAAGCGGCGTAAGGATCATGCGAGGTGGGAGCAACGGGCGGGGCAACCGGTGGTGCTTCGTCGTGGTTCATGGAAAATGCGCGAGAGGCTAGCGTCGCGCCCTTGTGCTGCAAGGCTCGAAGCTATCTAATGCTGTTGACATTCCAACATGGCAGACAAAACGATGAAACAACCGGAGAACGCACCGGGGCGATGGTATGTCGATGCTTCCTGTGCGCTCTGCCGAAATTGCCTTGAAGAAGCACCCGCACTGCTGCAATACAGCCAAGACCAAACGCACGTGTACTTCGGACGCCAGCCAGCGACGCCTGAAGAAGAAATCGCAGCGGAGCGTGCCATGGACGTTTGCCCTACACTTGCCATCGGGGATGACGGCGAGTTATAAAATGCTGTCTAATTTACGATTTCATCGACACGGTGCTAATGAGCGATGCAGCAGTTGCATCAACGATGACGCCGCGTAGGTGCAGACGATGACGTCGCCTTATTCCCGCACCAATCCGTTCCCGGCGAAGATGGTCGTTAATCGACGGCTGAACGAAGGAAATCGCAGCAAAGAAACCCGGCACCACGAGATTTCGCTGGCCGGTTCGGGATTAACTTTCGAGCCCGGTGATTCGATGGCAGTTTACGCGACAAACGATCCGCCGCTGGTCGAGGAAACTATTCGCGCGCTCGGCGCCACTGGCGACGAAATAGTGCCG
>DATELT010000203.1:0-5697 GCA_035276245.1 Chthoniobacterales bacterium | reverse complement strand
GCCGCATAAAGGAAAACTCTCAAAGCAGCTAAACTGGGATACTTTCGCGGAATGGTTCGAGGAGGAGTGAATGGGTCCGAACCAGGATAATCCTACATGACATCATCCTGGCAGGTTTACCATCTCGTGAATTTGACCGCGCACTTTGCTGCTCTCATACCTTCGATCGTTCTTATGTATTACCATAGGCATGCCATAACGCGGGTTCATCGTGATGCGAACGACGCGATCGATCTGCGCGCCCCGCACGACGGTGAAGCGAAACTTCTGCAGCATAATGGCGAGTGAAATCTTCAAAACCTGAATGGCAAACGTTGCGCCGACGCATGCGCGTGGCCCGGCACTGAACGGCATGTATTCATATTGTGTCGGATCGACCTCACCCCAGCGATCGGGGCGAAAAAGTTCCGGTTCCGGGTAAATGTCCGCCAAATGGTGGGTGAGAAAATGGCTGCAAATTACACGGGTCCCATGGCTCAGCGTCAGTGAACCCATCGGAATCTGATCCTCGTCAGCGGCCCGGATAGTAAAGGGCACCGGCGGCAAGATTCGCATGCTTTCCTTGATGACGCGGTCGAGAAAAGAAAGCCGCGGTAGTTGGTCGCGGGTGGGCGCATCGCCCCCGAGAACGCAGTCAAGCTCATCCATCAGTTCACGCATGATGGCGGGATGTTGCGCGAGAAGGAACACGGTCCACGTCAACGTGCTGGCGGTAGTTTCAAAACTGGCGCCGAAGAGAATTGTCGCCTGACCCACCAGCTCCATGTCGGTCATTCCACGATTTTCATCATCGCGCGCTTCAATCAGGATTGAAAGCACATCGGTGCGTTCGGACGGATCGCTCCGGCGTTTTTCGATCAAGCGAAGGATTTCCCGCTCAACCAACTCGGCATGTTTCAGCAGCCGACGATACGGCGTCCCGGGAACGTTGACTGGAAAGAACCAGACCGGTCCGGAAAAGTTGAGACGCGTCCAAACCTCCAGCAAACGGCCGATGCGATAGGCGTCAGTCGCTTCGTGACCGAAAAGTAGTGCACTGGCGATTCGCACTGTGACCGCGCGCATATCGGCGTAAACATCGCGTCGACCTGTTTTCCATTGCCCGATCACTTCCTGCGCGAGCTCGACTGTGAGGTCGTGATAACCGGCCACTGCTTTCTTATGAAGCGGTGGCAGGATGAGCTGGCGGTGCTGCCTGTGCTGCGGACCATTCATCCGCGTGAGGCCAAAACGTATCCGGCGCTGCGCGGAATTGTTGGGCCCGTGAATGAATTGACCGGTGGTTCGAAACTTCGCGGGATCGCCAAGAACCTGGCGATTGAATTCGGGTCCAAAAGCGAGGACGTGCAGCTTCGTCGGTTCGCCAAACGCGATCGGCCCGAGGGCGACCAAGCTTCCGTACTTTTGCTGTAGCTCGCGCATACACCCGATCGGATCGCGGAAAAAGTGAACGTATTCCCGCGCCGCCCGCGCACCGGTAAGGAGATTCCTTTCCATCAGCAGCGCGGCTAATTAACGCGCTCCGTTCGCTGGAAGATCAACCAATTCCCGGATTTGTCCCGGTACTTCGATGACGGAATAATTCCGGCCTTTCTTCGCGACAATCATCGGCAGGCCGTGACGCGGATTCATGGAAATGGCCACGATGCGATCGATGCGCGTCCTGGGCACTAGGGTAACTTGCGTCGCCTTCACTGCAACTTCGAGGGGCGTACCGCAATCCGAGATGTCACCGCTTGCCTCTGCCCTATCCCAGCACTGACGAGCGATTCGTAGAGCGTTTTGGTTTCTTTCGCGATCGCACGCCAACTAAATTTCTCTTCGGCTCTCAACCTCCCAGCCTTGCCGAAGCGCAACCGCAACTTTTCGTCTCGCATCAAAGCGTTGACTTTGACCGCAAGATCACGCGCGAATTTTTCCGCATGAAGCGGCTCGAACGGGCTTTCCTTCATTTGCACAACCGGCACTAGCAAACCGGTTTCACCATCTATCACTACTTCCTTAATGCCGCCGACTTTGCTGGCAACAACGGCCGTTTCGCATGCCATCGCTTCCAGGTTAATGATGCCAAACGGTTCGTAGATTGATGGACAACAGAATACCGCTGCGTGCGAATAAAGTTGGATTACGCTCCGCTTGTCGAGCATTTTATCGATCCAGATGATGCCGTCGCGGGCACGCCGTGCCTTTTCCACCGCGGTCTTCATTTCCCGGGCAATTTCCGGCGTATCGGGCGCGCCGGCGCAAAGCACAACCTGGAAATTTTTGTCCATGAACTCAATGGCGTGAACAAGATGGATAATTCCCTTCTGACGGGTAATGCGCCCGACGAAGAGGAGGTAAGGTTTCTCCGAATCCACTCCGAACTTGCGCAGGGTATCGTTCGACTTGGTCGGACGATATTCTTCGAGATCGATGCCGTTGTAAATTACGTGCAAGCGTTCGTCTCTGACATTGAAAAGCCGTGCGATGTCAGCCTTGGTCTCTTTTGAGACGGCGATGACGGCGTCTGCCATCTCCAGAGCGGTCTTCTCGACCCACAATGAAAAATCGTAACCGCCTGCGAGCTGTTCGCGTTTCCATGGCCGCAAGGGCTCGAGTGAGTGCACCGTAATAATTAGTGGAATTCCGTAATTTTTTCGCGCCAGAATTCCACCCCAGTGGGTGTACCAAGTATGACAATGCACAACGTGGGCATCGACCCCGGCCGTATTAAAGGCGGTGCAGCGCTGGACGGCGCCAAGGGTGGAGCGCAATGGCTTGGGACAATGAAACCGGGAATCGTCCACCTGAAACCCGCGAATCGTTAGACGGCCAGATTTGCCCTTCTGGTTGCCAAAACAGCGGACTTCCACGTCCATTAACCGGGCAAGCTCACGCGACAAATATTCGACATGGACGCCGGCACCCCCGTAGTTATGCGGCGGATATTCATTAGTCAGCAAAAGCACTTTCACGCGCGTCTGTAGTAGTCGTACCGACAAAACAGGGCAAGTCCGGTTGCGACTTTGAGGTTCTAGAAGTCCGAAGCCATGGTTTACCGCCAGCGGCCGTTCGGCTCGCTAACTTCTCACTTTTAAGAGCAGTACCGGTACGTCCACAGCGTGCCGCACCTTGTCTGCGGTCGCACCGTAAAGAATGTCGCTAATGAAACGGTGGCCGTGGGTGGTCATGGCAATGAGGTCAACATTTTTCTCGCGAGCCAGTTTGATGATCTCGTCGGATGGTTCGCCCAGGGCCAGGACCGCGTCGCAGGTAAAGCCATCATCGATCAACTCGCGCTGTCGTTTTTCCAGGTAGACGCGGTCCTCTTTCATCTCTTCGCTTTCGGCCAGTTTCAACTGATTAAAATTTCGCGCCACCCACCCGTCGGAAACATGGACCAATAGAAGTTTCGCACCCGTCATCCGCGCAAGCGGCTTGATATGGCCGAGGATGGTTTCGTCGGCACCGCTGTTTTCGAGTGGAATGAGAATGTGCTGATACACGTTAACAATGGCGTCGCCTTTGCTGGGCTAAGGCACGGCAAACGAATAACGAATAGAAATTGCGAGATGTGATCATTCTGCCGCCGATGTTTCGGGCTTCGTCATCGGAAATAATTCGTCATTCGTGCTTCGTCATTTTTTACTCCGGCATGGGCAGACCAAGAGTGTGATAAACCGCTTTCAGCACGGCCTCCGGCATAAAGGTATCGAAAAGCAACTTCACGTTTAGCGTGATAATAATGAGCGCCGTCGTCCAACCCAGAATTTTCAGCCACGGTTTATTGGTAAACTCGCCGAGTTTCTTCTTCTCGCTCGTGAAACGCATCAGCGGCCAGACCGCGAAACCAAGCTGCATGCTCAAGACCACCTGGCTGGCGACGAGCAACTCGGTCGTCTTGCTCTCCCCGGCAAAGCCAATCACGAACACTGCGGGAACAATGGCAATCAGGCGTGTAATTAATCGCCGCAGCCACGGTTTAATGCGAATGTTGAGGAAACCTTCCATCACGATCTGACCGGCAAGGGTCCCGGTAAGAGTGGAGTTTTGCCCCGAGGCCAGGAGCGCAATGGCGAACAGAGCACTGGCGATGCTCACGCCCAGCAGGGGACTGAGCAGTTTGTAGGCATCACGAATATCCGCCACATCCTGGTGGCCCGACCAATGAAACGCTGCTGCTGCCAGGATCAGGATGGCGGCATTGATAAACAAGGCAAACATGAGTGCGCCTGTAGAATCGATGGTCGCGAATTTGATCGCCTCCCGTTTACCCACCGGGGTCGGTTCAAACTTCCGCGTCTGCACAACCGAAGAATGGAGATAAAGATTATGCGGCATCACCGTGGCGCCGAGAATGCCGATGCTGAGGTAAAGCATCCCTTGATTGGTCACGATCCGCGGCCCAGGAACGAACCCAAGAAGAATTCCGCTGAGACTTGGCTTGGAGAAAATTAGTTCGGCGGCAAAACATGCACCGATCGTGATGATCAAGGTAAAGACGAGCGCTTCAATGTAACGAAAACCTTTGTTTTGGAGGAAGAGCACAATGAGCACGTCCATGGCGGTGATGATGCAACCCCACACCAGCGGAATCCCAAATAGCAGCTGGAGAGCGATTGCTGATCCGACCACTTCGGCGAGATCGCAAGCGGCGATAGCAATTTCGCAAAGCACCCAAAGAAACCACACGACCGGTCTGGGATAATGATCGCGGCAGGCTTGTGCCAAATCCCGGCCCGTAACGACGCCCAGTTTAATGCAGAGATGCTGTAGCAGGATCGCCATGAAATTGGAGATCATGATGACGGCGAGCAGCGAGTAGCCAAATTTGGCGCCGCCCGCCAGATCGGTGGCCCAGTTGCCCGGGTCCATATAGCCAACTGCGACGAGAAAGCCGGGACCGGCAAAAGCGAGCAACTTCCGCAAAAACGAAGCGTTTGTTGGAACGAGGACACTGCGATGGACTTCCGGCAGAGAAACGGTTCCGATGTCTCTGCGCCAGGCCTCTTCGCTTGCGGTCAATTCCGGCACGATGTTAGCGTCCTAAAAATTTGCTCACGCGCCAGTACCAAAGTCCGAGCCGGACTGGCGGGATAGCCTTCGCTCCATATCTCGCAGCACAGTCCCACCTTCTTCCGCTGGGAGAAGATTATAATTGGGGGGCCTTCACGCGTCCGCAAAAAGGGCTCATGGTTCGGCAAGTGTTCGTATACAAAATCATTTTCGCGCGATCATTCGTTCGAATTTCACGTTGTGCCAGGAATAGAACGGATAGGGCCGATCGGGATTTTCCACGCGATATCGCCATTGTTTATACATCCACATATAGGGGCCGGGTCTTTCTCGCACGACGGGCTCAAAGGAATCCCAACACGCTTGTGCAACGTCACGTGGGCTGGCATTGGGGCCAAGATCAATCGGCGGATGAAGAACGACGCGGTAACGCCCTCGCGGCAACGGCTCGCAATGGACGGGGATAAGGACGGCACCCGAGCGTTGTTGGAGCCAGGCATGGGCAGAGGTAACACTCGTATGCAGTCCAAAACAGCGAATGGCGACGGCCGCCGGACCGGGAAAGACCGTTAAATCAACTAGCATTGCGATATTGCCGCCACGGCGCAAAGTTTTGAACAGTCGCAGAATTCCCCCTGTGCGCGCGGTAAAAGAATGGCCGGATTGTTCGCGCCAGCGGCGGAAAATCGGATCGAGCAG
>DATELT010000202.1:0-5107 GCA_035276245.1 Chthoniobacterales bacterium | reverse complement strand
ACGTTCGCGGGCGCATGCTTTTTCTGGGGTTAGGCACGGGTCTCGGTGCCGCACTCGTCTGGAATAACAATCTGATGCCGCTGGAACTTGGTGATCTTCCCTATCGCGAGCATCGCAAGATTGAAGACTGGTTAGGCAAGGATGGACTCGAGAAACTCGGCGAAAAGGCTTGGCGTAAAGAAGTGATTTACTGCGTGAAGCAGCTGAAACTTTCGCTTGTCGCCGATACCGTCGTGCTCGGCGGCGGCAACGTCAAAAAGATGGCGCGCTTGCCCCGCGGGGTGAAAAGAGGTGATAACCGCAACGCTTTCTTGGGCGGTTGTCGGTTGTGGGAAATTCATCGAAACACCGGCGAACATCGCTGGCGAATCCTATAAGCGCTTTGATGCGTAATCGCGTCGCACCATTTTTGAAAAGCAATCAAAACGTTCTCTTCGCTTGCGGATGCGTTCAAAGTTCCGGGGCTTTTTGTGAAATCTTATCAGCGAGGTAGGTCGCGAAGTAGCCGCGATAACGCACTTGGAGTTCGGGTCGCTGCCAGTCTTTGCCTGTTAACACGCGACGGCAGTTCGCGGAACCGCAAGTACATTCTGTTTCGTAGATATCATCATCGGTCATGCTCCAGTCGTGGGTGAGTTCCTCGCCGACCCGAATGTCGCGCAGCGCCACAAAGACAATGTTACCGCGCAGTCCGAGGTTGGGGTCACAGGAATGATTGCTGTAGAGCATGGAACCTTCCCGTTCGTCCGCCGTAACCGGGGCGATAAACAGATCGTCGCCAATCTGAATCTCCACCGGGCCAAGTTTCGGTGTCACTTCCCGCTCCAGAAAATCGCGACTAACGATGTGACCGCCCTTGATCATCACGATCTCACCCCTGCCAATAGCGGCAGTGGCAAACAACCCTTTCCCGTGAATCGGACTTTGTCGCACTTCCGTTTTGGAAGAGCGCCAAGAGAGCGGAGTTTCGTTCACTAAAGTTGAATTGCCAGCCTTGAAGCTGGCATTCTAGAGTCGCTGCACTAAAAACGATAGCCCGCGTTGGCTGGCTGCTGTGCCTCCGGCGCGTTCGGGTTCGTTTCGCCGGGGACCTTTTCCTGCGTTTTCGCCGCCTCCCCGGCGTTGAACTCTTCATCGGTAGCGCAACCCCCAAAGATCATCGCGCCGCAAATGAGGAGAATCAGACACAGGGCTTTCACGCCCACATAAATAACGTGCGCTCTTCCGATTTCCAGCAGAGATACTGGAGCTGGTCAAACTCTTGGTTACGCATGGAGAGCTTCGTTACTTGCACAGTAGATTTCGAAAAGGGCACTGCTGATTTCGGCCAGCCGCTTTTGGGTCAGCGTCAGGTACTGGTGCAATCCGTATTCGAAGATGTCGCCGATGGTGGCGAAATCGAGGTCGTAGCGCAGCCGCCCGGAAAGTCGTTCCGCTTCGTTAGCGTAATGCGTTTCGGATGAACCGGATATCCGATGGAGCGCGGCATCGAGCGATTCAACGCTGAACCGGATGGAGCGCGGAAAATCGGCATGCGTAATCAAAAACTCCGCGACTTTCCAAGGCGCGACCTGCCCCACATAAATTTTGCGATAAGCCTCAAGCGCGCTGCAAGATTTCAAGACAGACATCCATTGAACCGTATCGATGTTGCCGCCGACTCTTTCTCCCGAAGGCAGAAGCAGATGATATTTCACATCGAGAATCCGAGAGGTGTTGTCGGCCCGCTCAAGTGATTTTCCGATGCGAATGAAATCCCAGCCTTCGCCATGCGTCATGGTTGCGTCTGCAACCCCCTGCACCAGGTGCGACCCAGTAATGATGCGACGAAAGAATTCATACGGGCTCAACCGCAGCATCTTTTTGCCGGTCTCGCCGTTAACGAAAAGGAAGAGGCGATTGATGTGCTCCCACATCTCGCTCGAAATTTGTTCCCGTACCGTGCGGGCATTCTCGCGCGCAGCAGCGAGACAGGAGTACACCGAGTTCGGATTCTTTCGTTGCAGACAAACGAAATCGACCGCAGCCTGGCCATCGGGGTTTTGATAAAGCGAAGTGAAAAGCTCGTTCTCTTCGAGGGAGCTAATGATCGGATTCCACTGCTGCTGGGTGTCCGGGTCGCGCGTGTTCTCAAGGTCGAGGAGCAGTTGCAAATTGACATCGGCGATACGGGCGTTGTTTTCCGCCCGTTCGATGTAGCGACTCATCCAAAAAAGGGAATCAGCAACGCGAGAAAGCATGGAGAAATGGAGTGATACAGCAGTGAAGTAGTGGAGTGGTCGTGAATACGATTATGAGCATGAGCAGGAGGACGAGTATGAGTATGAAGGTCGCCACCATTAATCCGCTTCTTCTTCCAGGACCCATGTATCTTTGCTTCCGCCGCCCTGTGAGGAGTTCACCACCAATGAACCTTCGCACAGCGCCACCCGGGTGAGCGCGCCGGGAATGATTTTGATTTTCTCTCCCGATAAAATGTACGGGCGCAAATCAACGTGTCGCCCCCGAATCACATCATTGTCGAATGCGGGCAAGCGCGAGAGCGGAAGGATGGGCTGGGCAATGTAGTTGCGCGGTTCCTTTTGGATGCGTTTCCGAAATTCTTCGCGCTCGGCTTCTGTCGAATGCGAGCCGACCAACATGCCGTAGCCCCCACTTTCATTGGCGGCTTTGACCACAAGTTTCTCGAGGTTCTCCAAAATGAAAGCGCGCTCGCTTTGGTTCGAGGCCAGATAAGTCTCGACGTTGGGCAGGATTGCGTCTTGATCCAGATAGTAGCGGATCATTTTCGGGACGAAGTGATAAATGACTTTGTCGTCGGCGATGCCGGTGCCGATGGAATTGGCGAGACTGACATTTCCCTTTCGGTATGCGTCGACTAATCCCGGAACGCCCAGTCCAGAATCTTTCCGAAAAACTTTGGGATCGAGAAAATCGTCGTTGATCCGGCGATAAATCACGTCGACCGGTTGCAAGCCTTTGGTCGTGCGCATGAAAATTTTCCCGTCGCGCGCAATCAGGTCGCGGCCTTCCACAATTTCGATTCCCATCGAGCGGGCGAGAAATGAATGCTCGAAATAAGCCGAGTTATAGATGCCCGGTGTCAGGAGCACGACAGTGGGATTCGTTGTTCCGGTGGGCGTGATGTATCGAAGAACGTTGAGCAGTTCCTGGCTGTAGTCTTCCACCGGCCGGACGCGATGTTGAGCGAAAAGATTTGGAAAGACACGCCGCATGACCTGTCGATTTTGAATGACATAGGAGACGCCGGACGGGCAGCGGGCGTTGTCCTCCAGCACCAGAAAATTGCCATCCCGATCGCGCACCAAATCGGTACCGCAAATGTGAATGTAAATGTTTTGCGAGACGTTGAAGTGCATGAACTCCGGCCGGAAACAGGCCGCCTGCCAGACGTAATCCTTGGGAATCACGCCATCGCGCAGAATCGATTGGCCGTGATAGATGTCGTGCAGAAAGAGGTTGAGCGCGGTGATTCGTTGTTCCAGGCCGCGTTCGATTTTCTTCCATTCTTCGGCGGAGATAATTCGCGGAATCAGATCGAAGGGAAAAATTCGTTCCGTCCCTTGCGCGTCACTATAAACAGTGAAAGTCACCCCCTGGCGCAGAAGAGTGAGCGCAGCCAATTCACGTTTGCGGTCGAATTCGTCTTTCTTCAGCTCGGTGAAACGTTGCAGCAAGCGTTTGTAATGGGACCGGGCCTGTCCCGGCGCACCAAACATTTCGTCGTAAAACTCGCCGGTATCGTACTTGGCGAAAAATTCGATCACGAAATCACTGTGTCGCCCCCTCTACGCGGCGCAATCAAAAACGCAGTCCTTCACCTTAATCCTATCCCACAGGGAGAGGAGCCGCGAAGCGGCAGCTGAGGGGCTCTCCGCCGGTGATCCATACCTCGCCTACCTTGCCATTGCAGTGCGGTCTCCCCGAACATTGCGAACTGAAGCGACGTCGCCGTTCCTTGTCGCGAGGACCTCCCGCAAAAATGGCGCGGTCCGGCTGGTGCGGTTTTTGGCAACCTGCTCCGGCGTTCCGGCGGCAACGATTTCGCCACCGGCATCGCCCGCTTCCGGACCGATATCGACGATATAATCCGCTTCCGCAATGACACTGAGGTTATGTTCGATCACGATGACGGTATGACCGTCATCCACGAGGCGGTGCAGCAAATTCAGCAGCAATTCCACGTCGGCCATGTGCAATCCGATCGTCGGCTCTTCCAAGAGATAGAGCGTCGACTTCGGTTTTCGCATCTTGCGAATCCGCTCGTGTTGCGCGCGGCCGATCCCGCGGGTGAGTTCTGTTACGAGCTTCAGTCGTTGCGCTTCGCCGCCGCTCAAGGTCGGGCTCGGCTGCCCCAGCTTCAGATAGCCAAGTCCGGTATCAACCAGTAACGAAAGAGATCGCGAAATTTTGGGATTAGCTTTAAAAAATTCGGCCGCTTCTTCGATCGTCATTTCCATGACGTCGCCAATCGATTTTTCGTGGTAAAGCACTTCCAGGGTCTGCGGGTTGTAACGTTTCCCCCCGCAATCCTCGCATGGCACGTAAGTGCTCGGCAGAAAATTCATCTCCAGTTTGATAATTCCCTGCCCCTTGCACGATTCGCAGCGTCCGCCCTCGGCGTTGAAAGAAAACCGGCTCGCACTGTAACCGCGCATGCGCGCGACCGGCACCTGCGCATAAAGATTGCGGATCTCATCGAAAACTTTGATGTAGGTTGCAGGGGTGGAGCGCGAAGTTTTGCCGATGGGCGATTGATCGACTTCGTAAACGGCATCGATCGTTTCCATTCCATCAACGCGCTCAAACAGCTCGCCCGCGCGTTGGCGCTTTCGATCTAGTTGCTCCAGCACTGCCGGTAAAAGGACCTCCCCCATCAACGTCGATTTCCCGCTGCCGGAAATGCCGCTAATGACCGACAACCGTCCGACGGGAAATTTCACCTCGACGTTTTTGAGATTGTTTGCACGCGCGTTTCTGATCTGGATCCAGCCTTCAGCATTGCGCAGACTTCGGCGCGACTTGCGAAGGGGGTGGCAGAGAGGCGTTTTCAGGCAACGACCGGTCACGGAATTTTTCGCGCGTT
>DATELT010000201.1:0-8331 GCA_035276245.1 Chthoniobacterales bacterium | reverse complement strand
GTCAGGAGGAGACCGCGCTTGGCCATGTCAAAAATTGGATTAAATGCCGCCATGCGCTCGGCCGGCGTGGCGTTGTCGTACCATTTGTTGATCCAGATTCCGCGAAACCGCAGGTCTTTGAAAATTAAGAGACCGGTCGGAATTTTGAGTGGCTGCAAACTCATCGCGCCGAAGCTAACCAGGGTCCCGCCCGGAGTCAGACAGTTCATCAGCCGCAATGCGCTCTCGCCGCCGACCGCGTTCAACCCCAGACGAATGGCGGCGCCACCGATCGCATCATTCACCGCGTTACGGAGATTTTCGTCATCAAGAAGAACGACATCGCCTCCTTCGGATCGTAATTCCTCAATCAGTTCTTCGCGCCGGACCACGTTCACCGTTTTGTAGCCGAGCGCGTGCGCAATTTGTATCACCGCCCGGCCGGCCGCGGAATTAGCCGCGTTCTGGATGACCCAATCGCCGCTCTTCAATTCTACATAACCGTGTAACAGTTGCCATGCTGTTAGCGGATTGATCTTCAACATCGCAGCCTGGACCGGATCGATTTCGGGAGGAACAACTATTAGATCACTCGCCTTCACCGCGCAGGCTTCACGCCATGTCCCGATCTCGTGCGGCAAAATTACCAGTGACCCAACCGATCCATTGCTAACATTTCTTCCCACCTCGGAAATAATTCCGGATCCCTCGAAGCCGGGAACGGCCGGCACTTCGCGTTTGCCCGGGTATTTTCCCTCAATCGCGTTCAAGTCCGCTGGATTGATCGGCGCAGCCTGCATCGTGACAACGACCTCGTCCGGCCCGGGCCGCGGCCACGGTCGCGTTTTGATACACAAAACATCGGCAGGATTTCCGTGCGCGGAGTAGACCGCTACGCTAATCGTTTCTTTTCGCATGAACGATCATCCTACCGGTGATGCGGCCGCGAGCAATCTGCAAGCTGGCGCGAACGTCGCTCTGTTCGGCATGATCGTAAATTTGGTTTTCGCGACCGCGAAAATTCTCGGCGGTTTCATTGGCAACGCGTACGTCCTGATCGCCGACGGCATCGAATCTGCCCTCGACGTCGCCGGGTCGCTAATTATTTGGGGCGGCTTGAAATTCGCCGCACGTCCCCCCGACGAAACGCATCCTTACGGTCACGGAAAAGCGGAGCCGATCGCAGCCGTCGTCGTTGCATTTGGCGTCCTTGCGGCGGCCCTCGGTTTGGCGATTGAAAGTATTCGGGAAATTCGCACGCCACGTCATGGTCCTGCCCCATTCACGCTCGGCATTCTCATCGTCGTCATCGTGGTCAAAGAAATTTTGTTCCGTTACGTCAATCGCGTCGGACGGAACGTCGAAAGCACTGCGGTCAAAACCGACGCTTGGCATCATCGCAGCGATGCGCTCACTTCAGCGGCAGCATTCATCGGGATCACTGCGGCGCTCATCGGCGGCCCGGGCTGGGAGAGTGCGGATGACTGGGCGGCGCTCTTCGCCTGCTGCGTTATCGCGGCCAATGGCGTCCGACTATTGCGCCCAGCTTTGTACGAGATCATGGATACAGCCCCGCGGGGAGAAATTGTCGATCGTGTGCGAAACGCCGCGGTAGCTGTCCCAGGTGTAATTGAGATCGAAAAAAGTTTCGTTCGGAAGATGGGCTTGAGTTTTTATGTCGATCTTCATGTGCGGGTGAATGCGCGCATTACAGTGCGCGAAGGGCACGACATCGCGCATAAAGTAAAGCGGGCTATTCAAGAAACTGATGGGCGAATCGCCGATGTGCTCGTGCACATCGAGCCGGCAGGGAAGGCCGATTAGCTATAGCCTAACCAATACCGCAGCCAGCGCGTCGGCCAGTTTGGTTTTGGCGCGAGCGATTTGTTTCGAGAATTGAGCCAAACGCACTGCCGACGCTGGATTACGTGCGATATAACTGAGTAGCTGTGAAAAGTCGGTGCGCTGTTTTTCAATATCGAAAAGCGCATTCGGCGGTGCTGGGAATGGCGCCGCCGGCGAATCACTCACCACCCGTAACGCCAGCATCGGAATTGATGCGGCGGCACAAAGCCGCGCAACGGTTTCTGTCTCCATGTCCACGGCGACGGCCCCATGTTCGCGCCCAATCGCATAGCGGTCGGCCGCTGGATCAATGATGCGATCAGCAGAATGTATTTTACCTATCTTCGCGTTAGGCAATGTCGTGCGCGCTTTTGTCAAAAGCGTCGGCTCCGAAGCATTCTCGGCAATCACCAGATCTCCTGGATGCAATTCATCGCTTGTTCCACCGCAAAATCCGCTGGCGATTAATAGCTGCGGCTTTTCATGGCGCAGAAAATTACCAACACGTTCAGCGCATTTCGACATCCCCACGCCGGTGTGCAGGATGCATACCTGCGATGTTCGATCTTCCAAAGTTCCGCGCAAGATCGCGCCATCCCGCCTGATATCTTTGAGCAAGCGAATAAACGCGCTGCTTTCGGCCGGCAGCGCGAATGTTACAACAGTCATTTCGCTTCCGTCAGCTGAACAATCACCGAAACTTTTTCATCGTCACCGGCAGCGGAAATTTCCCCACTTACGTTTTTAACTCCAGGAAGAGAGGAAAGCGCGTTTTTGAGCTCGGGCGCGCTTTTTCCTGGGATCTCAACGAGCACTTGCGTTTTCCCGTTATCGAGAACGCCCTTCGTCGCTGACCCGGGAAATTTTCCGGCAGCCTTCACGATTTCATCCGCGACCGCCGCGCTCTGGCCTTGCTCAGTCGTCAGCTGTAATCCGCCGACACCGAGCGGCGGCGGCGTCAGTGTCGTGCCGGCTGCGTTCTCGAGAGATTTCCGAAGATGCTCACGCGCCTGCTCGTCCAGCAATTGCCGATTCGGATTCTTAATTTCGTGACGCGTGATGTAGACGAGGCCAAGCAACACATTCATCGCCACCAGCACGATGAAAGCGAGGCCAACCCGTCGGGCGAGGCGACGCCCGCGTGCCGCGTTTTCGTCCGATAATTCATCGAGAACTTCCGGTTGGTCGCTTTGGTGGTCGCGCATGCTGGCATGGATGCGCCGAGCGACATCGAACTCACGCCGCGCGGTTGGGTCGGTCATTAGCCGTTCTTCCAAAGCCTTGCGCTCGTGATCGGCTAACTTGCCGTCGAGGTAATCGAAAAGCTTATCCGGATTCATGGTCGTAAAAACGTAGACTGAAAGACCGAAAAATCGAAAACCTCAAATTAATGATTTCACGACTCGGCGAGTTCGGTTAGAGCGTAGGATTTTGGAGTGCGGTGGCAAGCGCAGCGCGACACCGCCTGATATTTCTCCTTTTCAGCAACAAAAGGACGCCGTCGCCGGAGATTTGCCGGCGCTCAAGCTTTGCTCCGCCTTCGCCGCAATACGCGCTGCGCGATCAATCAGCCAAGCTTTGCTTTTGTTAGCTCAACAGTTCCTGCGGAACTTTCCCGCCATTTTCAGCGAGCTTTTTCATCACCTCTTTATGCAACCAAATGTTCATCGCCGCGGAATCATTCGGATCCCCGCTATAATGCAACTCCGCCGCAAGCTGCTTGCGCGCAGTGAAGCTGCTATCCATCCCGACCAGCTTCATCAGATCCACGATTGACCTTTTCCAATCCAGTTTCTCTGGATTTTTCTTCGCTAAATCATTGAGAATGGCAGCCACGTCGACCGGCTCGGCAACAGCAGTAGGCGCGGCGGTCGCCGATGATGCAGTGGTAGCGGCAGCCGGAGCCGACTGTGTTTGTGCTGCCGGCGCTGATTGTGCTGGTGTCGCTGCGGCCACGGTTGAGCTTGCGTGACCGAAGATTTTCGACATTAGATTATTGAATAGTCCCATAGTTTCATTCCTCCATCTGTGCTTGATTTTAGATTCAAGTATTCAGGAAACCGAAGCGCGGGTCAACGTTCGTCTATGGTGCTGAAAAAAACCCTTTCACCATATCGCATCCTCGGATACGGTTTCTGAAGACGAAATCCAACAACAAACTGAAGGAGGATAAGACTATGGGACTTCTCGACTCGGTACTTGGTGCGATTAGCGGAAAGACTGAAGGTTCTGGCGGCGCAAATGCGCTCGTCGGAGTTCTTGGCGGCCTCTTGCAACAAAGCGGGGGATTGCAAGGCTTGGCCAATAAGTTTTCACAAGGCGGCTGTGGCAACACCTTTGCCTCTTGGGTCGGCCTTGGTGAAAACCAGTCAATCTCCAGCAATCAAATTCAGAATTGTTTGGGCTCCGATCAGGTCAAGGCCCTGGCGGCTAAAATGGGAATTGATCAGGCACAAGCTTCGAATTTGCTGGCGGAATTTCTGCCGAAGGTTGTCGATAAACTAACACCGACAGGAAAAGTCGACCCGAACGCGGACCATCAACAAGGTCTGGCAGCGCTCATACCATCATTGCTGCAAACTTTCGCAGGCTCGGAAACCGCACGGACATAGTAGACAAATATCTCACACGACGGACACAAAGGGCAAAATGCTTTGTCTCTTTGTGGACTTCGTCGTGAGAAAATGGTTCGCCTATTATTTCAAAAGGACTCTGGAACGGAAAAGTCGCGCGCGATTTTTCAGGAATAATTCGCGTACGTCAGGGGCATACAGTTCACCATTTTTTTGCGGGTGAAATTCGAGAAGCAACAGTCCGCCATCTGCCAGCTGGCGTGTGCGAACATCGTCGATAAAGAATTGCCATTCGTCGCTTGACCAGGTTTGCCAATTACCATCGCTAAGACGTTGCAGGCGATGGAAACAGGTAAGGTAACTTGTAACCAGATCGTATTTTTTTTCCGCCGCCGGCAAATGAAAACGCGGTTGAATGCGATGCACGATCCGCTTCACGCCCAGAAGTGGCAGAGTATCGCGAAAAATTGCATGCTCGTCGATATCCAACCCAACTCCGGTATGTCCGAGCTTTTGCGCGACATAAAGGAAGTAACCAGGCCCACACCCGAGATCAAGGATGTGGTGGCGCGGGCCACGGTCGAGGGAAATATCCTGGGCACGTTCGACGTTACGTTTAATCCAGAACTTTGTGTCGGCCCAGCGATGCATTTCCTTGATCCCGGGTGGATATTTCCGACGGAGTTCTTCCCACGACGGATCTTTCTCAAGCTCCTCCAGAAGTCGGCAAGCATTGATTGGATGGAAGGCACGATGAATGTGGTCGCGCAAACTGCAGATGATATCCGGATCGAAAAGCTTTCGCAGTTTATGCGAGAAATTCATATTTCCTTTCGTAAACAATCACGGTCATCGCGAGCAAAGTCGAGGCATCCCGCAGAAGTTTACCTGAAAGCTGTCGCACCGAGATCCTTCGGCTTCCTCTCGGGATGACGATTTGTTCTTTTAGAAGATTGAAACCATATTACCCACGGTGACGAGTTCTTTCACCCGTGCGGCGTCCCAGTTGGCGGTGCGGATGCACCCGTGACTGGCTGCGCGGCCGATCGTTTCGGGCTGGTTCGTTCCGTGAATGCCGACATGCGGTTTGCTTAAGCCCATCCACAAAATACCGACCGGATTATTCGGTCCGGCTGGCAAGACGAACGCGGTATCACTCTTAATTCCGTAATTCAAAATGCCTTCGTCGTGGCGAAAAACGGGCAAAGTCGCGATACCGACAATTTTCCAGACGCCGATCGGAGCGGGCAACTTGGTCGAACCGGGAGTAATCGGAAATTCCGCTACCAATTGGTTGTTCTCATAGATCAAAAGGAAGCGTTCCTTGGTATCAACGTAAACGATGCGGTTGGCGAAAGCGGGATTCGGCTGTGCGAAACCTGGGGTCAGATCCTCGATTTTGAACGGAACCACATTGGGTACCTTGACCGTGTCGCCCGGCTTGAGTTCATCCAGATTCATCGGGCGATTTAGTTTGCGCAGATAATCTTCCGCGGCATGGAATCGCTCTGCCACGAACTCGAGAAGTGATCCATACTTCAACGCCTTTAACTTTGCTTGCTCGCTCGGTTTACTCGCAGTTGGTCCGACAAAATTTTCTGCTTCAGGTGGAATGGTGTAATTCGTGAACGGTTCTGGAACCTGATCGAGAAGCCATTGATCGACTGTTCCGCGCAGCGGCATCAGGTGCGCTCGCTTGTAGGCCAAGAGCGCCTTACGAAAAAATTCTCCCATTTGCCCGTCGATTTTGCCGGGGCCGAAATCGTTGTTATCGAGAAAGATCTGGAGCCGGGTGGCGGTCTCTTCATCATAATTGGGAAGCGCCACGATCGACTTTTTCTCAGCTCGCTCCGCCTTGGGCGGCGCTGACATCAATGGCAAAATTTTGGGGGTCTCCGCCGAAGCCGAGAGGACGAGACCGATGCTAAAAATTACGCCAAAAATTCGCATGAGCCGGAAGTAATCAACTGATCAGGGCCCCTGTGCAACTAAGCGCTTATGCAGCCTCAGCGAGCGTCACCTTTCGGAAACATCACTCGATTCGGTGCGGCATTCAGCGCAGCGAGAAGTTTCGGAATGAGCCGAGTCTTGATCGAGCCGGCTTCTCGTGGAGGAACGAGATAGCGCACGATCGCTTCCAGCCAGGTATTCTCATTCACGCGGAAGATGACGCGGGGACGTTGTCGCACTTCCAGCTCATCCACCGGCGTTTTTGCCAGTAGATCGCGGAAAACGCCAACCCGCTCCATCATCTCTTCACCGATCTCTTCTGCGGTAATCTTCTCCATCGTTTGCGCGACGAACTCGAGGTCGGAGTTATAGGCAATGTTGAATTTAATCTCGTTCCAAATGTACGGGAAAAGCGGCCACGAGTAGTTGAACACCATCTGATTCAACACTCTCGAGTTCGGAAATTTGATGATGCGGCCGCTCGGATGATCCGTGGAAAGATACTTGCCTCCGAATTCCCACAGGGTCGTATCAAGGTAACTTACGTCGATCACGTCACCGGTAGCGTCTTCGATTTGAATACGATCGCCCACCTGATACGGGCGGCGGATTAGAATATAGATCCAGCCCAGAAAACTCGTCATCGGGGTCTGCACCGCCAAACCGACGATGACCGAACCAATGCCGACGGAAATGAGCGCAGTGTACCAATTAACAAAAACGACGCCGATCACGATGACGGCGATGACGAGCGCGATAACCAGATGAAGAATCCGGCGCAGAGTAAAACGAGTGGCAGCATCATCGAGTTGGCCAATGGCATAAATAGAAACCGCTTTCGCAAGCGCGAGCACAATTACCACCAGCACTGCGCCGCGCAGAAATCGCCGAGCCAGTTCGATCGCGTTTTGCGGCACCGGAATCAGTTTCGATCCGATGAGGTAATAAAGCACCGCGCAGCCGACGAGGATGAGGATATGGGTCACGAACCAGAACTTATCTTTTGTCTCCGCTTTAATTGGTTCTTTGGTCGGCTTTGGGCCGCTCGTTTGCGACAAAGCCTGCCGAACCTCTGGTTTGGCAGAAAGTTCCTCCGCTGTCTCGACTGTTGCCATCTCTTTAAATTCGCGCCGCGCGATGCCTTTGATTGTTGCGGTCGACAAGAATTAGGACTTCCATGCTGGGCGTCAGAAGTAACTGGACGGCGTTTTTTACGCTGTCTTGATCCAACTTCTCAATACTTCCGCAACACTCCAAGCTTGCGCAATGCAGCCGCCGGCGAAATGTGGCTCGCGGGCGTCGAAGACTTCGCCGATGGTGCCGATGCCGTCGTCGCCGAGATGTTGCGGGAAGGTCGCCAAGAATTTTCGGGCGCTGGTCTTGTCGTCAGGATGTACTTTGAGCCAGGCATCAACAAATGGTCCTATTAACCAGGCCCACACTGTGCCTTGATGGTAAGCGCCGTCGCGCGAACGAAGGTCGCCGGAGTAAATTGGTTTGTAATCGGGATGATCGGGTGAAAGGGAACGTAGGCCGACCGAAGTCAGCAATTTTTCTTGCGCGACCTTGACTACCGATGACCAGCGTCTCTGGTCGAGCACCGGATGCTCGAGAGAGATCGCAAAAAGCTGGTTTGGTCGACAGGCAGAATCATTGGCTTCGCTTTGGCCGTTGCAATCAACCACGTCGAAGAGGTAACCGCCATCGGCGAACCAGAATCGTTGATTGAAAGAATCGCGTGCGCGTTTCGCGGCGTCGCCATATTTCTCCGCTTTTTTAACATCGCCCTCTTCGCGGCACCAACGCGCGAGTAACTCAAGCGCATTGTACCAAAGGGCGTTGATCTCAACTGCCTTCCCGCGACGCGGCGTGACTACCCAATCGCCCATCTTCGCGTCCATCCAAGTGAGCTGATAGCCTTCTGCGCCCTGCACGAGTAAACCGTCCCGCGGATCGACATGGATATTGAAACGAGTGCCGCGCA
>DATELT010000200.1:0-8670 GCA_035276245.1 Chthoniobacterales bacterium | reverse complement strand
CATTATCCCCAGCTCATGGCTGCGGCCGATTTCATTGAAAAATCGTTTTTCAACGCCGGGTTGCAGCCGCGACGCGACACTTACCAGCTGCATAATTTGGGGTGCCACAATATTGAGACCGAAATACCTGGCGGCTCTGCTCAAATTATCGTTGTCGGTGCTCATTATGATTCCGTTCTTGGCGCGCCCGGAGCAAATGACAATGGCAGCGGGATGGCAGCCGTTCTCGCGCTGGCCCGCCGTTTTGCAAATAAACAGCCCAGTCAAACCTTACGTTTCGTAGCCTTCGTCAACGAGGAGCCTCCCTATTTCCAAACATCGCAAATGGGAAGCTTGGTTTACGCCAGCCGATGCAAAGCCCGCGGCGATCAAATTTCCGGGATGATCAGCCTCGAAACCATCGGCTATTTTTCCGATGCCCCGAACTCACAAATCTATCCGTCGCCGCTGCTCGGCGCCTTCTATCCCAAGGTCGGCAACTTTATCGGCTTCGTTGGTAACATCGGATCGCGCCAACTGGTGCGCCGCGCGCTGTCCACTTTTCGCCGGGCCGGGCGACTCCCTTCTGAAGGCGCGGCCGTGCCCGCCTTCATTCCCGGCGTAGCCTGGTCAGATCACTGGTCATTCTGGCAGCAAGGTTACCCCGCTATCATGATCACCGACACCGCCCCATTTCGTTACCCGCATTATCACTCCCTCACCGATACCCCCGACAAACTCAATTACGACCGATTTGCTCTGGCGGTCAGTGGCCTCGAGAACGTAATTGGGGACCTTGTAGCCAAGGGGCGTTAATGATGGCGTTACTCTTTTTAGTCGCGACTCCTTAACTGCCACTCCAGCTAGCACCGCCGAAGCCTTCGCCTGGGCTGGCGCCGCCGAATGGCGCGCGCGCAGCGGACAGGCGCTGCGATTTTTCCAGCGACTCGCGGGCGGCTGCGGTTTTTTGCATATCTTCAGGCGATAAATCAAGTGCGCGCAGAACTTCGCATTCTTCATGGGTAAGCTCTGTCGTGCCGGCTCGTTTCTGAAATTCCGCCAGCCTCTCCGCCAGATCGCCTCTTTCGGCCCCGCGAAATACATTCAGCATTCGCTGAAACGTGAGATGAAATGGAACTGTTGCTACATCGGCCAGATCGTCGTCTGGTTTGGAAGCAAATGGCATCATTACTTCGTTCCCAATAACTAGGCTGTTCCATGTGTCCGGCGGGGCGTAATAGCCAAGCTCCACCGAATAGGTTTCGCCTGGCTCCAAGTCTTCAATCGCGCAACCGCCGCTCATCGGTTCGACCGCAACGGTTCTCTCATTTTTACTTTGCCGCAGCCGCACGTGGGCACAGCGATCCACCGGCAGACGGTTATCAAAAGCCGCCGACCAATCGACGCTCCAGCATACAAAAAGCGTTCGCGGATCGCGCGCAATCGCCACCAGTAGCGGCTTGCCATAATGTGAAGGCAATTCGGTAAGTTCTTCCCTCGCCTGGTCTTTCCGCCGAGACAATGACGAAGTCACTGGGGCTTCTGAAATCTTGTAGCCACCGTTCGATGGTTCTGATGGGTCTTTTGCCATGCCGGGCTATCAACACACTAATCAACCCGCGAGGCAAGCTCAAAGTCCGAACTGGAAGACAGACACAATTGTGCAGGATTCAGAAAAACCAATCATGTAAATCCTGTCAATCCTGTTTAATTCTTCGGTGCGATGCGAACCTGCGTCATTCTCAATCCAATCGCCGGCGCGGTGAAAAATGTCGCCGCGACGCAAGAGCAGTTGCGTCGCCTTGACGCGGAGCGCTTCTGCATCAGCCAACAGCCCGGCGAGGCGGAAAAATTCGCCCGGGAAGCATCGGATTTCGATGTGATTGTGTCGGCGGGTGGCGATGGAACGCTGAACGAAGTAGTAAACGGAATTGCCCAGACAGGCTGCAACGCTGCCCTTGCGGTGTTTCCCCTTGGTACGGGCAACGATTTTGCACGGACGCTCGGGGTCCCAAGCGTCCTGAACGCTGCCATTGACCAAATCATCGCCGGCCGGACCCGGGCCATCGATCTTGTCCGCGTCACTAGTGATAGCACCCGCTATTTTGTGAATGTTTCTTCCGGTGGATTCAGCGGCGTGGTTGACGAAAAACTCACACCTGAAATGAAGCGAACGTGGGGACCGCTCGCTTATCTGCGCGGCGCCGCCGCGGCATTTGCCGAACTGCGTGGTTATACTACGACGATCGCGCTCGATGACGCTGAAAGCTTCGAGCTTGATCTTTATAATGTGGTTGTCGCGAATGGTCGCTATGTCGCGGGCGGGATTCCAGTCGCGCCAGAGGCCGGCATCGACGATGCCCAACTCGACATCGTGCTTATTCCCGAGCGCGGTCCGGCCGAGCTCGCGATCCTCGCCGCGCAAATTCTCATTGGCAAGCACCTGGGCTCCGACGCGATCATTTTTCGTCGTGCCAAAAAGATCGTGATTAAATCGCGACCTGGAATGTGGTTTAACGTCGATGGCGAGTTAATTGGCAATGAACCGGCAACTTTCGAGTTGCTGCCGGGTGCATTGCGGTGCGTAGTCGGAACGTGAACGATAAGATTTTTACCCTCGATCAATTAGCGGCGGAATCGAGACGGCTACGGGGGGAAGGCAAGCGCCTCGTGGCGACCAACGGGTGCTTCGATATCTTGCACGTCGGCCATGTGCGTTATTTGGCGGCGGCGCGAAAACTTGGCGACGTCTTGGTCGTGGGATTGAACGGTGACGATTCCGTTCGTCAGCTTAAAGGCGAGCGCCGGCCGGTGAATCGTCAATGGGATCGCGCCGAAGTCTTGACTGCGCTCGAGTCGGTCGATTACGTGACGATTTTTCCGGAAAAACGAGCCACGAACTTCCTGCGCGCCGCACAACCTGCGGTTTATGCGAAGGGCGGCGATTACACGGCCGACACACTCGATCCTGACGAACGCGCCGTCCTGGACAAGTGCGGCGCCAGAATCGAGATCATTCCCTTTGAAAAAGGCTACTCGACCTCCGAGTTGCTAACGAGAATTGGACCACAGGAGAAAATTGGTCGGGAAAATGACGGTTAAAATCGGAATTCTCGGATCAGGTAAAGGATCAAACTGCCGGGCCATACTGCAACGCATTCGGGACTCCAAACTAGACGCGAAGGCCACCGTGGTGATTTCCGATGTTCTGGAGGCGCCAATCCTTGAGATGGCAGGTCAGTTCGGCGTGCCCAATGCCTACCTGCCGCCGGGTCACTTTCGCACCCGACTCGAACCGATCGTCGAAGAACAACTGGTCGAGATGTTGCGAAACGCGGGAGCCGAGGTTGTTGTTCTCGCCGGCTTCATGCGGGTACTGAAGGAGCCGATGCTAGCCGCTTTCCCGCGTCGGATCGTCAACATTCATCCATCGTTGCTACCGAAGTTTCCCGGCCTCGAAGCTTGGAAACAGGCACTCTCAGCTAACGAGAAACGGACCGGCGTCACTGTTCACTACGTGGACGCGCAGGTCGATCATGGCGACATCATCCTTCAGCGCGAGGTTCCGATCCTGCCGGGTGATACTCCGGAATCTTTACATGCGCGCATCCAGGAAGTCGAACATGTGCTTTATCCGGAAGCTCTTGAGAAAGTTTTCCGCGATCTCCGCGGTGCTTCCTAATGAAGGGACGAACTTTCGCTCGTCCTGGACTCAGTCCGAGGCGGGCTGGCGTTGACGCGCGTCCCTCCGTCTCAAACACGTTCCGCTTTGGGATCGCGGCCCAGTAATTCTTGCATCGCCAGAAGGAGCGGCTGCCCCTGGTAAAGGATAGCGTAAATTTGATCTATGATCGGGGTTTCTACCTCGAGGCGGCGCGCGCATTCAAAGGCGCTTTTTGCAGTCGGGATTCCTTCCGCCACCATTTTCATATCAGCCTGGATCTGCGCCAAAGTCTCGGCGCGGCCCAGTCGTTCCCCAACGCGACGATTCCGGCTATGTTTGCTAAAGCAGGTCGCAATCAAATCGCCTACACCGCTTAATCCATAGAAAGTACGTTCGTTGCCACCCATCCGTTCCCCGAGACGCAACAACTCAGCCAGTGCTCTCGTGATGAGCGCAGCTTTTGAGTTGTCGCCCAGCCCAAGTCCGTCGCTTACGCCAGCCGCGATTGCGAAGACATTTTTAAGCGCACCGCCAAGTTCAATACTAACGACATCATCGCTGGTGTAGATGCGGAAATGCTCGCTTCCGAGAAAACGTTGCAACTCGATTGCATAATTCTCGTTAGCGGAGCCGATCACTGTTGCTGTCGGCAGACCACGTACGACCTCGACGGCCAGATTTGGGCCAGATAGGACCGCGATCGGATTTGGGGGAAATATCTCCGACAGGACTTCACTCATTCGCATGCCACTCCCATGCTCAATCCCTTTTGTGCAACTAAGCAGAATCGTGCCGCTCTTTTTCACGCTCGCGTCCCGGACGCGGGCGGCGGTGTCGCGGAACGCCATAGATGGGGTGACGAAAACGATCAGATCGGCGTTCTGACAGTCTTCAAGCTCATGCGTGGCTCGAACGTTTTCGGGCAAGGGAACACCGGGAAGATAATCCGCGTTCTCCCGTGTCTCCTGCACCCGGGCAATGCGCTGGGCATTGTTGCCCCAAAGCGAAATGGAGCGGCCATCTTTAGCCCACAGCGCAGCCAGGGCCGTGCCCCAGCTCCCGGCGCCGACGATGACGGTGCGTTTCATTTTCGATCAAAGCGCGGTTCGCGACCCTGGAGCAAACGCATGATGTTGCTGCGATGCCTCAAGATGATCAACGCCGCGATCAAACAGGTAAATGTTAAGAGGATTGGATCAGCTGCATATCCCAAAAACAACGCGCTGAGGGCCAGTGCGATGGCAGCGACAATCGACGCTAACGAGACATAGCGAAAAATGAAAAACGTCACGATCCAAATCAGAACCGCTATGAGCGTTGCCAGGGGTACCAAGCCGAGACAGGCGCCGGCGGCCGCGGCCACACCTTTACCGCCACGGAAACGAAGCCAGATCGGAAATGAATGTCCAACTACCACGAAAAACGCGGCCAGAATTCCAATGAAATCTCCCGTGGAGGGATCGAATCGGGTAAGCCAAAGCGCAATTCGAACAGCAAGAAAGCCTTTCAAGACATCGGCAACAAACACGGGGTAGCCGTATTTTTTTCCCAGAACGCGGAGCGTATTTGTCGCGCCAATGTTGCCGCTGCCGTGTTTTCGCACATCAACTCCGGCAATTAGTCCGGCGACGAATCCAAATGGAATGGAGCCTAAAAGATATGCGACAAGCGCCGCAGCGAAATAGATCACTTCGATAACGGTTTGCTACCAAGCCAAATATCAAGAATCGATAAATCGGCGGCTGTAATTCCCGGAATGCGCCGTGCTGCACCAAGGGAAGTTGGGCGGACCTTCCCGAGTTTTTGCCGGGTCTCGCTGCGCAAGCCCGGGACGACATTGAAATCGAATCCGATCGGAATGGTTCGATCGCCGCGCAATTGTTCATGGTTAATGCGTCTGGTTTGTTGGGCGAGGTACCCTGCGTATTTCATTTCCACGAGAAGATGCCGCCAAATTGAATATGGCGCGATGGCCAAGATTTTCGGTGGAATTGCGCCCAGAGTAAATCGCGGATCCTTCAACGCCTGCGGCAGCGGACGTCCGTCAACTTGAAGAGCACCGATCGCAGTTTGCAATGACGCGATCGCATCTTTTTTCCGACGAAGACCATCTATCCGCTCCTCCTTTACCAGTCCGATTGCGGCACCAATTTCGGTCAACCGCAAATCTGCATTATCTTCGCGAAGCGCGAGGCGATTATGCGCCCGACTAGTAAACATCCGGTACGGTTCGTCGGTTCCACGAGTCGTTAGATCATCGATGAGGACACCGATATAGCTGACTTCTTTGGAGAGGGTAAATGAGTCACGCCCCTGGGCGCGGAGCGCCGCATTAACTCCGGCAACCAATCCTTGTCCCGCAGCCTCTTCATAACCAGAGGTGCCGTTGATCTGTCCGGCGAAATACAAATTCGTAACGGGCTTGGTCTCGAGAGTCGGGTAAAGTTGAGTCGGCGGGAAATAATCGTACTCAACGGCGTAACCCGGCCGGATAATGTCGGCGCGTTCGAGTCCGGGGATAGAGCGGACGAGATCTAGCTGAACGTCAAATGGCAGACTGGTGGAAATTCCGTTGACGTAGACTTCACTGGAATGGCGTCCTTCGGGTTCGAGGAAAACAGGGTGGGAGGATTTGTGTGAAAAGCGGACAATTTTGTCTTCAATAGAGGGGCAATAGCGGGGTCCAGTGCCCGTAATCTTGTGTTGATATAATGGTGATTTGTGGATGTTTGCCCTAATTATTTGATGGGTTTTGAGCGTTGTTTGGGTAAGCCAACAGGGAAGTTGTTCCACGTGGAACATTCCAGCTTCATTAAAATTCAGGGTGAACGACTCGTCTTCTCCCCCACACACCCTGTCCAAAAACGAAAGACGCGGTGGCGGTTCGTCTCCATCTTGCACTTCCATAGAGGAGAAATCGATCGAATTCGCGTTCAGTCGGCATGGCGTCCCGGTTTTGAACCGCCCAACCTCAAATCCCAAAGCACGAATACTGTCGCTTAAGCCGGAAGACGCGTCGGCCATTCGCCCCCCTGGCTTCGACTGCTCGCCTACATGCAACAACCCTCGCAGAAATGTGCCCGCTGTGATCACTATCGTTTTCGCTCGGATCGCCATCCCAAGATCCGTAGCCACGCCGACCGCTCCGTCCCTCTCAACCAACAGGGTAGCAGCCGTTCCTTGCAGCAGCTGAAGGTTTGGTGTCTTCTCCAAGGTCGCCTTCATTCGAAATTGATAGGCCTTCTTGTCGCATTGAACCCGGGTCGCCCAGACTGCTTCGCCTTTGCTGCGGTTCAAAACACGGAACTGAATCCCGGTGGCGTCGGCATTGATCGCCATCGCGCCGCCCAGTGCATCGATTTCCTTAACTATGTGGCTCTTGGCGGAACCTCCGATGGCGGGGTTGCACGACATCTGACCAATCGTATCGAGATTTTGTGTTAACATCAGAGTCCGACAACCAAGTCGTGCCGACGCCAAGGCGGCCTCAATCCCGGCATGGCCGCTGCCAATAACCAAAACGTCGATTGGATCAGGAAAGGTCAGCATGCTTTAAGAATTCCCCGGAACGGATCGGGGAGAAGACGCGAAAGGCTGTCAATCTTTCGGTCGCCACGCCCTGTCGCGCTAACGATAATTAGATTCGGATTGAATTCAGCTAGAAGTTGCAAGCACCCTCTGAAGGGCGCGATCGGTTCATCCGAATCCGACGTTACCGCGATTGCGACGAAATGTCCTTCCCCTGCGACCGCGGCACCAATCGCGACTCGTTCGGCGCAAATCGTCCTACTAAACGACCGATTTTCGATGCCAGCTCCAAGAAAGACTGCCCCAGACTTGCACTTGCTCGCCGCTCCGACAGCGAACTTTGAATACGGCGCATAAGTCTTGGACCGAGCGGCTAATCCCAGCATAATTAAATTAACTTGCGTATGCACCACAATATCAATTAATTATATTATTATCTCCATGTAAGACGCGCAATGCTATCCGGCCCATCAATGCCAAAATTGCCAGTGAGACCAGCAGTCCGCCGCCCCAAACCCAATATTCGTAGGCTCGCGGGTGAGTTTCCCCGCGGGCCAGCCGCAACCCTAATTGTCCCAGAGTCCCTAGATACGCGTAAAGAAACAGCCCCGGGGCCTGGCCAATCGCGATCCAAACCATGCATGTGCGAAAGCGAATTTTGGTCACCCCATAGAGGTAGTTCATCAAGCTGCTGGGAAACAGCGGATGCAGTTGGCTCAGCAAAATTAACTTCCAGCCTTCCCGTTCCACTGCCGGTTCCAACGCATGAAGCCTCCGTGATTTTTCCAGACGACGCTGCAACCACCGGCGCCCGATCGTCCGCCCGATCAAAAATGAAATCGCTGCACCGGTCACGTTGCCGATTAACACAATGAAAAATCCCCACCATAAACCGAAGAAAAATCCGCCACCAATACTCAAAACGCCGCCGGGCAGCAGCAATACGTTACAGCACGCGTAAAGAATCGGGTAACAAATTGCACTCCACACGCCCCAGCGCATTACCCGCTGCTGAATCATCTCCAAAACTTGCGGGATCGGAAAAATGTTCCACAGCGCGGCAACTATCCCGATCACGCCAAGAACAGCGAAAAGTTGAAGCCAGAAGACGCGGTTTGTTTCTTTCAAGCGCGCCAGACCATCTGCGCGTCACATCCTGCGCGCAAATCGTGCCAATTCACAGGTGCAAGCGAAATGCAAAAACGGTTTGATCAGATAGATACCGGCAAATTCACCACCGACATCAGCGACGAACCACGAGTAATTTCCATCCCGACATCCGCGGTACCTCCTACCGAGCCACACATTGGAACCTATCTATCGTCAGCGCGCTATTGCTCGACTAGACACTCTGGGCCTGTGCATTCGATCGACGCGGAATACCAAGGCTGTCAAAAATTATCCGCGTCGCGTCAGAGCGATTGAGCGTGTAAAAGTGAATGCCGGCGACATGGTTATCTAAAAGATCGTGGCATTGTTCCAGGGCGAAATGAACACCT
>DATELT010000199.1:0-5571 GCA_035276245.1 Chthoniobacterales bacterium | reverse complement strand
GCATCAACTGGCCGATTGGATTGCCGATTATCGCGCGAACCTTGAACAACTGCGCGTAGCGCCGAATGCCCCGCCGGGTTCGGTTCAACGAGCGCTACCTTCTGAGCCGCCGGATACAGCAGAATCGTTCGAAAAAATTCTTGCCGACATTGATCGCATAATTGTCCCAGGAATGGTGCATTGGGGCCACCCCAGCTTTCTTGCCTATTTTGGATGGACAGTGACCGGGTCGTCTATTTTGGGCGAGATCATGACCGCCCCGCTCAATGTCAATGCTATGACATGGCGCACATCACCCGCAGCAACAGAACTAGAGACAGTTGTGATCGACTGGCTCCGCCAATGGCTGGGCTTATCGGCGGCCTTTGGGGGCGTGATTTATGATACGGCGTCAGTTGGGGTGATGCACGCGCTTGCCGTCGCTCGCGAAGAAGCGGCCCCTTCTACCCGCAAATTTGGTCTAACGAGTCGCGGACTGCCGCGCTTCCGTATTTATACCTCCGATCAAGCGCATAGCTCCGCGGAGAAAGCTGCCATTGCACTGGGATTGGGCGAAGAGAATGTGCTCCGGGTGGTAAGCGATTCTGATTTTCGCATGAATCTTACTGCGTTGCGCGAAGCGGTGGCCCGGGACCTTGCAGAAAATCTGAAACCACTGGCCGTGATCGCGACAGTCGGTACGACCTCGACCGCTAGCGTCGATCCGATTCCTGAAATCGTGCAGGTTTGCCGCGAAAATAATGTCTGGCTGCACATTGACGGCGCCTATGGCGGCGGATTCGCTCTGCTCCCGGAATTCAAGAGCCTGACCGAAGGATGGGCGGACGCCGACTCGATCGTGATCAATCCGCACAAGACTCTTTTCGTGCCCTTGGATTTTAGTGTTCTCTACGTTCGTAATGTCGAACGGCTGCGAAAGGTGTTTACCCTGGTCCCGGAATACTTGCGCGGCGATACCCTCGAGGCGGAGAAGAATTACATGGACTACGGTATCCAGCTCGGTCGCAGGTTCCGTGCGCTCAAGGCCTGGGTGATTTGGCGGTCGTTCGGGCGCGAAGGAATGGTCGCATTCATGCGCGAGCATTTGCGGCTGGCACGCTTATTCGGAGAATGGGTGAACAGATCAAGCGATTTTAAATTATCGGCGCCCATCAGTATGGGCGTGGTCTGTTTTCGATTTATCGCGAGGCCCGGATCGTCTATCCCGGAGACACAAGTAGACAGCTTGAATTCGAAGATCGTGGAACAGGTCAACGAATCCGGCAATGCCTACCTCACTCAAACCAAGCTGCGCGGGCGTACCGTCATACGTATCGGTTTGGGTAATATCCTAACGACTGAGAGACATTTGCGGGATGCTTGGAACCTGATTCAGGAAACCGCGCGACCGCTCGCATTTTGATCTGGAAGGAACCTTGCTGTCCCCAATTTCCGTCGCGGCGCTGAAGCCGCTCTGACAGTAAGACGGCATCTCAAAAAACATTTGGCGACATGGCAAGGCGCCGTAAATTCTGCGGCCCTCGACTACGGCGATGATCAACGTATTCCGCAAACACCAAAAATGGCTCATGATCGTAATCGCCATCCTGGCGATGCCATTCTGTCTCTATTTTGTCAGGACCGATTGGTGGAGCGCGCTTCGCGGAGAGCCCGGAGCGACGAAACTTTATGGCCAAACGATACCTCGTTTGGAACTGGACCGGGGCGGACGATTGTTCGAGCTCGCACGCACTCTGGGAATGAATGATTTTCTTAACGACATTCTGGCGCAATGGCGCCCCCAACGCGCGACGACACAATCGGAAGCAGAGCGTGAGGCCGGTGAGGAATTTGGCATCAATTTGATGATTCTGCGTCATGAAGCCGATGCCCTCGGTATCCGCCCAACGACGAGCGAGATCGCAGCGGTTGTCAGTAAGATGCGTGCCTTCCGCGGTGATACCGGTGGGTTCGATTCAAAAAGATACAACGACATTGTGGAGAACGCATTGGGACCACGGGGGTTTAGCGAGGCGCAAATTGAGGAATTGGCCGCAGATCAGGTTCGTCTCGAGCGAGTCAAAGAACTAATCAGCACCGGCGTAGCTGTGTCGCCCTCAGAGAGCAAAAGGAATTTCGACCAGATCTATTCGAAATTTGAAGTAGGTGTCGTGCGTTTCAAAACGAACGATTTCGCCAATGAGGTCAAAATTTCTGACGACGAGATCGCCAAGTATTATGAAAGTGCCAAGCAACAGCTGAAGAGCGAGGAAAAGCGCAAAGTGCAATTCGTTGCCCTCACCCTATCGGAGTCGGAAAAGAAACTAACGGGAAAAGAACGGGTTGACGCGTTGCAAAAACTTTCAGACAAGGCAAACGACCTGGTGCAGGCGCTGGCGGAGAAGGGGGCAGATTTTGCCGCGGTCGCGATCAAGTTCCAGTTGCCGGTGAAGGTGACGGGCGAGTTCACACAAGAAGCGCCTGACCCTGCGCTAAAACAGGATCCGCAGTTGAGCCAGAGTGCGTTTCAACTTTCCAATGAAGAACCAACCAGTGAACCAATCCAGGTGGCGGACGGATTCTACATCCTGCATCTGGTTGCGATTACTCCGGCGAGACCTCTGACACTGGAAGAAGCGAAGCCGAAGATTATCGAGGCGCTCAAAGCGAGAAAGGAGCGCGAATTGGTTACCACTCGCGCCGCGACCGTCGCGCACGATTTGGGCGAAGCGTTGAAAGCAGGCGACTCCATCCCGAAGGCGGCGGAAAAATTGAAAATAAAGCTGGAAAAGCTGCCGCCGTTTACACTAGCCGACGAACTCGAGCCGAAAGCCTCTCCCGCCCCTGAACAAAGCCCTGATCTTCCCAGGATAAAGAATGCGATCGCCGATTTGCATGCGAATGAAGTGAGTGATCCGCTTCCAACTGCGGATGGGGCCGTGGTTGCAGTGGTGGAAAAGCGCGATCCGCCGGATTCGGCAAAGGCGGCGGCCAACCGAGCGTCGCTCGACGAACGCCTCCTGCGAGGGAAACGGGAGATGATTTTCTCCGAATGGCTGCGGGAACGTCGGCAAGCCGCGGGGATTCAGCCCACTGTTCCGAGCTGAGGTAAGATGGAATCGCGCGACGAACTATTCGACGACGCGAATGGTGATCTCGCCGTCGGTGAACTGGAGAAGGCAGTTCAAAAGTATCGGCGCTGCGTCGAGATGGATCCAGAATTTTTCGATGGCTGGCATGCGCTCGGAATGGCACTCATGAAAATTGGCCGTTTCCCGGAGGCAATCGAGGCAGGAAAGCGCGCCACCGAGTTGCGTCCGAATGATCAGATCGCGTGGACGAGCTTGTCGCTTTTCTACAATCGCAACGGCGACATCAAGGAAGCCGAAGCTGCGGGGACGAAGGCCAAAATTCTGTCCTGGGGCGGAAAGATTGCAAAAGAGTGAGTGATCAGTGAATGGTGAATAGTGGAATGTGGGAGGGACCTTAGTGTCCCGACTTGTCGCACACGCGCCGGGCCGGATCGAGCTTCTCGGCAATCACACTGATTACAACGAAGGCGTAGTGCTGGGCGCTGCGATTGACCGCGGGATTAACGTCGCCGGGAGCCGTCGTGAAGATGGAATGATTCAAATTCATTCGCATGATTTCGGGAAAGTTGAGATTCCGCTTTCTGAATTGCGCCCGCGCAGCGAAGACCGCTGGGTGAATTATGCGTTTGGTGTTGTTCGTGAGCTGATCGATTTAGGTGTGCCAGTGACGGGATTTGACGCGGAAGTCACCGGCGATGTCCCGATCGGCGCGGGATTGTCCAGCTCGGCGGCGTTTGAGCTCGCGACCGCGCTCTTTCTCCTCAAATTGTTCCCACGGAAGTTGGCACCCCTGGAAATCGCAAAAGCATGCCAGCGGGCCGAGCATCGCTATGTCGGCGTGCAATCGGGCTTACTCGATCAGGTGATTGCACTTTTTGGCAGGGCCAATCACGCGGTTTTTTTTGATTGTCGCAGCGAGGAGATTCTCGCCGTCCCATTTCCGCCGGGTCTTGCGCTTGTCGTCGCCGAATCCGGGAAAAGTCGCGCACTCGCAAGTGGCGAATACAATTTGCGCAGAGAAGAAACGTTCGCGGCTGCCCGCGCCCTTGGTGTGCCTGCTCTGCGCGACGTCATGTCAGCTGATATCGCTCGCCGGAGCGACCTGCCCGACTTAATTCGCCGCCGGGCCGCGCACGTTGTGGGAGAGAACGAGCGTGTCTGGCGGGCAGTAAAGCTGCTCGAAGCCGGCGATAGTATTGGCTTTGGCAAGCTGATGAACGAGTCGCACGAAAGCTCGCGTCAGAATTTTGAAAACAGTACCGCGGAGCTTGACCTGTTGGTCTCAATCGCGCGGCAACTGGCTGGTGTTCTGGGCGCGCGACTAACCGGTGGCGGTTTCGGGGGAGCGATTGTTGTGCTATGCGAGCAATCGCGAGCGCAATCGATCATGACCGAGCTATCACAGCGTTACCTTGCTGCCACGAAAATGCCAGCGCGAGTATTCGTCTGCAAAATCGCAGACGGAGCAGTCTAGCTTGAAGTAGCCGAAGTCTACGAACCGTTAGTAAGAGAACGGGCGCGTTGATCGGTGCGGGACGGACGTTTTCCGCGCATGGAAGCGGCACCTGTGAAGGCCGGATGACCGCCGGTCGCGGGCAGGTTTTGGCCGACCAGAGCGTGTCGGTAGGTATTACATATCGTGAAATATCCACAGACGCGACTTATAAAACGCTCGGCGCGAATCGGCTTACGCGTTCGGTTTATAATAATTCCATAATTTGGCCAGCATGATCGATCCGGCGCGTCGGATTTGCTTACACACGCGTCTGGAATAGTGACGCGACCTTTTTGGTTTCAAAAACGTTGCATTAATCGTAACAGGTTCGCGTCTGAAAAGTTGTAGCGCTCTAAAATTCGAACAACGTGGCGGCAATATAAATTGGCAAAATTTAAGCTGCCGACCGCGATTAGGAGGTGGTTTAGGGCGGTCGACCCAATATTAATCTTTCAATACAATCCCAACTCCAGCTTCAACCTTGTTATGAAAAAGCTAATTCTCATTGCCTTGTTCAGCGCGAACTTCATTGCAGCTCGCATTAATGCCCAAGTCCTCTACAACAATGATTTCCCCACTAATCAGATGGCGTCCGCTACGCGGCCAGAGAGCACGGGGAAATTTGAAATCGAAAGTGCAGATGATTTTCTGTTGCCCACCGGTGCGCACATTACCGGTGCGACCTTTACCGGGCTGTTTTCAAACGGCGTTACGACTTCGGATATCGCGAACGTGCGGGTCGAGATTTATCGAGTCTTCCCAGATGATTCGGATGTTGGTCGCACCTCAGGTCCACCGACGTTCAGCACTCCTCAGGTTCCCACCCGGGTCAATTCACCTTCAGACGTCGCGTTACTCGATCGAAGCAAAAGCGACGGGAATCTTAGCTTTATCACCGCCCTTCTAAACGCGACCTTCACCGCGAGCAACTCGGTTCAACCCGGCGGCATTCACCCACAACCGGGCCAAACCACCGGAGGTAACGGAGCGATCACAGGCGAAGAG
>DATELT010000198.1:0-3095 GCA_035276245.1 Chthoniobacterales bacterium | reverse complement strand
CTGGCCCGGCGGGAGGCGATCCGTCGAACGACGAGAACCGGCTTGAACATTCGCTTGACCGGCTCGGACCCCCTGCCCGGCTCGGACTTTGCCCGCCATTTTGCGGGCCCAACGTTCCTTGCGCTCGATCAAACTGGGGTTTGGCGTCGCCACGACGGAAAACTTACCTGGGTGTAATGCGGCGTTGAAGCGTTAAAGCGTTGTATAGTTGAAGCGGTAAGATCGACAAATCGGCGGTGTCCCCAGGCACCTCGAAAAACTTCGGGACTCTCCCATGGCGAGCTGATAACCAATAAAAAAGCGCCAGCGTTTTATTTCGGCGCTTTCAGCATTTTGATGGCGTCGCGTATTTCGGCGGCACGCTCGTAGAGTTCTTTCGCGATCGCGCTCTCCATCTCGCGCTGCATTAACTCCAGTTTGCTGCGGGGACGTTTCTCGCTCACTTCCTCGAGCCATTCCTCCAGGAATGCGACCTCAGTGCTCTTGCTCGCGAGCTCGGGAAAATTCGATTGCGTGAAGAATTCGACAATAGCGTCGCGACCGGATTCGATCTCGCGCATGGCCTCAGCAAATTTGCTCTCATTTAATAGCAGCGAGGCCTTGGCCCGCGTATTCATCATCAGCACGTAGGGGCGGAATTGCTGAAAGTTCCAGATGAAATCCTCCCGTTGCGAATGCTTATCGACAAACGAGAAAAGGTCGAGATTGCGCTGGGTATCGCGAATCACACCGGCATAATCGTTCAACTGAAACAGGCTGACGTAGCGGTGATAATATTGAATGCCCTCTTGCTGCAGCTCCGAGCATTCCTCAGCCGACAATTCATATTCCTCGCCGGCAGCTTCCGCCAGAGCAGCGCGGTTTTGGTGATAGCTCAGCAGCGATTCGCAACCGTGAGGACGCAAGCCGTCAGGGCGGCCAGTCATTTCCATTTGCAGCACTCCCAGATCGATGCGCATCTGTAATTTTTCACGGCCATCGAGGCCGGTAACTTTCCGGACCTTGAGCATCCCCGGCTCGAACGGCCAGTCTTTCAGAAGGGAGTTGAGATCCAAACTCATGATATATAAATGATCCATCACTCGTAGTCCTTTTGTCAACGTTTGACGGATGATTGCGTTGTAACCTCTTTAACCTGAAATTCGAACGTGGAAGAGGAAATAGATGCCTTCGTACGGTATCTCGCGGTCGAGCGCGGGCTCTCTGAAAATTACCAACTTTCCACCCGACGCTCCCTGGCGGAATTCGCGGAATGGAGCCGTCGCCGGCATGACATGAAAAATGCCCGCGAAATCACGATCGATTACATCACAGAATATCTGGCCGACCGAAAACGGGCAGGTCTGGCTGCCTCTTCGATCAAGCTAATCGTCGTGGCACTTAAAATCTTCTTTCGCTTTCTCCTGGGAAAAGGATCGGTTCGACGTGATCCAACGGAAACGCTGTCGCTGCCGCGAATCGAACGATATTTGCCGGAGACACTGAACGAAATCCAAACGGAGCAATTGCTTGAGGCGATCGATACCACGGCTCCGCTCGGCCTGCGCGATCGCGCCGTGATCGAGCTACTCTACGCCAGCGGCTTGCGCATTTCCGAACTGGCAAATGCACGTCTGGAAAATTTCAATGCCGAAGAGCGAATCCTGCGAGTACTTGGCAAGGGTAATAAGAGTCGGCTCGTCCCGGTAGGGCGCAAAGCATGCGAAGCGTTGGCAGCTTACCTTTCGGCAGAGCGGCCTAAACTTTTATCACGCCGCACGGGCAACGAAATCTTTCTTTCCGTCCGCGGCACCAAAATGACGACTGTCCGCATCTGGCAGATTGTGAAAAAACACGCGAAACGATCCGGACTGGAAGCGAACGTTTATCCGCACCTTTTGCGACACAGTTTCGCCACGCATTTATTGGGGAATGGCGCTGACTTGCGTATCATTCAGGAGATGCTCGGCCATGCCGATATTTCGACGACACAGGTTTACACGCATGTTGATCAACAGCGATTGAAAGCGGTACACCGGAAATTTCATCCGCGGGCGTGATTCCATCTGGGAGCGCAGGCTGCTAGCCGGCTATGCCAGTCCGGCCCGGACTCCCGGCAGCAGCCTGCCGAGACATTTATAAGGATTCAGGCAGACACGGAATGCTGTCGCCAAGCTGCCGCCAACCACAGGCTGGTCTGCGCTCCCAGATGCCGCGCTTTTGCTGCGGCCGAGGACCGCGTCTAGAATCGAGCCCATGAAGCGACTTCTTGCAGTTATCGTGCTGGTGGTGATCGCGGCGCTGACGGCGTACTACATTACCCGGCAACATCCTGCGGCGGTGCCCAGTACGATCGCCAATCTGCTTCCAGTCGATACCGCCCTGTTCATTCATCTACCGGATGCGGAGAAGAATCGGGACGCCTGGCATCGAACCGATCTATGCCAGTTGTACCTTGAACCGGCCGTGCAGGACTTCTTGCAGAGACCGAAATCGCATCTGCTCGAGAAAAGCCCGGCGAAGGAAGTGTGGAATGATTTCTCGTCGTTGCGCATTCGTAATGGGTTTCTTGCGACGAATAGTTTCGATTCGCTGCGTGTAACTGCCGGCTTCGAATTTCGTTGTGACGAGAAGGCAGCACAGGCGGTGATCGAACGCTGGAAATCTCGCCTCCTAGCCAAGGCAACCGGCACGCAACGTACTTCGGTCGACTACGAAAAACATAAGATCGATATTTCTAGCAGTGGACAATTTATCTTCGCTTCAACTGTAGTTGGCCGGCAGTTTTTGGCAGCCACGACCGTGGAAGATTTGAAGGCTCTGCTTGATCGCGGGGACGGCCGGACAAAGGCATCGGCACTCGATTCGGATGAGAATTTCCGCGCAGCGATGAAGCAGTTGCCGGCGGAGTACGCCTGGATGTTTTACCTGCAACCGAAACAGCTCGCGCAAAAGCTGGTAAATTTGCGCGCAGAAACCGGTCGCGCCTTGCCTGCTGACCAAAAGAGCCTGATCGAGCGAATTCAGAGTTACGCGCACGCTATGACCTTCGATGGCGCAAGAATTCGTGACATCGGCTTTGCCGCGATGCCACAGTTAAGCCAAACAAAACTGCA
>DATELT010000197.1:0-2063 GCA_035276245.1 Chthoniobacterales bacterium | reverse complement strand
ATCGGAGGATGTGCAAGCGCGTCTGGCTGTGCCTCATGAAATGGAGACGTTCAACCGCTGCAAACTGGATTGGAGCGAAGGAAAAAAAAACCGCACGCTTTCTGATTTGCACCGCGACCTGATCAAGCTGCGACGGGAGGATTCGCGACTGCGCCTTCAAAGCGAAGGGGGCATCGATGGCGCTGTGCTTCGTTCCCAGTCATTTGTCTTGCGCTATCTCAGCAAAGAAAGCGACGATCGATTACTGGTCGTTAATCTCGGAAGCCGCGAAGATTTGACGCCAGCGCCGGAACCGTTATTAGCACCACCACCCCACTGCGAATGGGAGATTCTTTGGACGAGCGAATCGCAACGCTATGGTGGACCGGGCGTGGTCGATATCGCAACCGATGAAAAGTGGATATTGCCGGCCGAGTCAGCATTGGTCTTTCGGCCCCGGCGGCGAACAAGACAGCGCAAGCAACCGAAGAAACGCTAGAAGAATGCTCACCATCCATCAATTTCAAACCGTGTATCTACCTGGGGCGGGCGACTGCCCGAGTCGCCTACCTTGAAACAACAAAGCATGGCGACTTGGCAGCTGCCGCTCCCAGTCAGGGACGATTCCAAACTTCGTCATTGTTTGTAACGATTTTTAGATCCGAAACAAATGATTTTCACCAAACGGTCCCTGCCATGGGACAAAGCGAACCATTCGCGCGAGTTGCTCCTCTCCCGCGAGTGGCTCGTGGCCAATGGACTCGGCGGCTTCGCCTCCGGCACGATTTCGGGTGCGATCACCCGGCGTTACCATGGCCTGCTCATCGCGGCGTTGCCGGCGCCGCACGGTCGCATGGTGATGTGGAGTCACGTTTCGGAATTCTTGCGTTTCCCAGATGACGACGTCGTTTCCCTCGGCGCGGAAGAGCGCGCCGGTGGCCAGCTTCATCTTGGCGCGGCTGATTATTTGCATGAATTCCGCCTCGAAAATGGGTTGCCGATCTGGACCTATCATGTGCGCGATCTCGTCCTTGAGAAACGCGTCCTAATGCTCCATTTGCAGAACACTGTTCACCTTATCTACCGCATTCTCGAAGGCGAAGAACGCCCGCGGCTCGAGCTGCAACCCGCCTTTTTCTTCCGCCACTATGAATCACCGGTAAACGAAGGTCTGGCTGAGCCTTATCGTTTGAGTGCGATTGAAAATCGCTACGAAATCAGCGCTGCTCAAAGCGGTCTTCCGCCGCTACGGATGAAGCTGGCAAGCAATCACGCTCAGTTCACCGTCGCGCCGCAAAGCATTCAACAGGTCGTTTACCGCATCGAGCAGAGTCGCGGTTACGCTTACGAAGGTAATCTGTGGAGCCCGGGACTTTTTCACGTCGACATGCAAGAGCGCGACCTGGCTGCGATCATCGGTTCGACGGAGGAATGGGGCATCATTAACGTTCTCGCACCCGAAACTGCGCTAGCAGCGGAAGAAGAACGGCGTGCGAAAATGCTGGACGATGCGTTGCCGAAAGCGCGTGGTGGATTTGCGGCCGAACTCGTCTTCGCTGGCGACCAATTCATCATAACGCCCGCTGGTCGCGTCGAGGAAGCCGCTCGCGCTCACGCCGCCGGTGATGAAGTGCGAACCGTCATCGCCGGTTATCATTGGTTTACCGATTGGGGACGCGACACAATGATTTCCATGGAAGGTCTCGCACTCGTTACCGGTCGCTCTTTGGAAGCGGGATATATTTTGCGAACTTTCGCCCATTATGTGCGTGACGGGCTCATCCCAAACATGTTTCCAGACGGTGAAAGGGAAGGCCTTTATCACACCGCCGACGCGACCCTTTGGTTTTTTCACGCGCTTAGTCGTTACCTGCACTACACTAACGATCGAACGTCTCTGCATCTGTTGCTGCCCGTGTTGATCGATATCGCCGAGTATCATTTGCGCGGCACTCGTTTCAATATCCATGTCGATCCGCGGGACGGTTTACTCGTGCAGGGCGCAGAAGGCTATCAGCTCACTTGGATGGACGCGAAGATGGGCGATTGGGTAGTCACGCCGCGTCGCGGGAAGGCAGTTGAGA
>DATELT010000196.1:0-6769 GCA_035276245.1 Chthoniobacterales bacterium | reverse complement strand
TGCCGCCTTACCAATATACGACCGACACGGTCGCAAAAGTCGGAACAAGCGGCTACGTCTATGCGCGCAATCTCCTGGCCACGCGCGTTTTTCGCTGCCCGGTGATTTATTTCGAGCCTTATGTGATGAACAGCACCGAAGGGTTCGCGCGAATCGAGGCTGGCGATTACGAAGGCACGCGCGAATTTAACGGGGTGCAGCGGAAAAGCATTTTTCGCGAATACGCGGAGGCCGTGGCGGATGGGCTGGCAGATTATTGCCGAACGGTACGCGCGAAATAATTGCTCTGTAGCGACGGCCTATGATCGCCGGGACGCGGAAAATTCGACGCTCATAGAGCGCCGCTACAGGTCATCAATCGCTTCCCGAATATCATCCATCGTCACATCGCTGGAAACGTACGCTTCACCGATTTTCGGCGTAACCACAAATCGAATTTTGCCAGCGACAAATTTCTTATCGTGCGCAATCGCGCCGATGATTTTCTCGCGATTGACCTCGGTCGGCAGTTGCGTCGGCAAGCTAAATTTCTTGAGCAGAGCGACTACGTCGTTCAGTTGCTCTGCGAGAAGCGCCGCCCGTTTCATCGAAATGGCGCAGGCCGCAACCATCCCAATACTGACGCAATCACCGTGCGGAATCTTAGAGTCTGTGGCGCGCTCGATTCCGTGCCCGACCGTGTGACCAAAATTTAGTAGCGAGCGTTCACCGGACGTTTCTCGGTCGTCCACTGACACAATCCGGGCTTTGATCCCGATGTTGCGCCGGATCAGTTCGACGAGAGCGTCACCCGATCTATGGATTGGCGCCCGGGATGACGAGAGATCGTAGAACATCTCCGCGTCACGAATGATGGCGTGCTTGATGATTTCTGCATAACCCTGACGCAATTCCTGCGGCGGGAGGGTTTCAAGAGCATCGACGTCGCAGATGATCAGCGCCGGGTGATAAAATGCCCCGACCAGGTTTTTCCCGCCTTTCAGATTGGCTCCGGTTTTTCCACCAATCGAGCTGTCGACCATTGCGAGCAGCGTCGTCGGAATCTGAATGTGTGGAATGCCGCGCTGGAAAATTGCAGCGACAAACCCCGAAATGTCGCCGACCACGCCGCCGCCTAATCCAACCACAAACGAGCTCCGATCGAGGCCTGCCTTGATCATTTCATCGCAAATTTTCTCCACCTGTGTCAGCGACTTCGATTTTTCGCCCGCTTGAATCGTGATCAGTTTTGACGAAAATTTTTTCGAACGAAAATTTTCAGATACCTGATTGCCGAACAAACGCGCAGAATTTTGATCCGCGATGATCGTGCACCGGTCGCGGTCGGTAACGTTCCGGGCCATCTCGGCCGCTTTCGCGATTAGTCCACGGCCGACGACGGCCGGATACCGAAAACCATTCCCGGAAATCTCGATGACGTCGGAGTTCACTTGACAAACAACCGCTCTATTTCATCTAACAGTACCATGGCTGATCCTTTCGAGCCGACCTCACCGCCGCCCGCGCCGGAGCCCGTTCCGCCGAATCCGCCGGATACTCCAACCCATGTTGAGAATCCAACGACGCAGTCGACCGGGCTGCCTTCCAACATTGCCGCCGCGCTGGCCTGTATTCCACTGGTGGGCGGTCTCATTTTTTGGTTCCTGGAGAAACACGACAATTTTGTGCGCTTTTACGCAATGCAGTCGATCATCTTTGGAGCTGCATGGTTGTTATTTAACATCATCTCGCGAGTGGTTTTCGATATCTTTGGTTCTATTCCCGCCCTGGGGGCGGTATTGGTTTTCCTCTGGGCCATCATTCAAGCGCTCGTTCATCTCGGTTTCCTTGTCATTATGGTGATCGCGATGATCAAGGCATTTTCTGGATCGCGCTGGGACATTCCCTACGTCGGGCCCATGGCGCGGAAGTACACGGGCGAGTAGGCGTCGCGGTAGGGCGACGCTCCGCGGAGCCGGGTCGGATTTCAAATCGGGTGTTGTTTGCGGCTCGACAGAGTCTCGTTCTACCCATTACGTCAACAACTTCACCACCACTTCAGTCAACACCAGTTCCTGGTCCAACTGCGTCGTCACCAGCTCTAGATTTGCCTGCAAACATGCTTCCATCCCTCGAATTAGCTGGTCGGTTTCGAAACGATGCGCATTCATCGCCGCGATGCCAAGAGCGTAGCCGTTAATCGTCCCATCTTTTTTTCGTGGTAAATGTTCAGTCTCTTTCGCCGGCAAACGATTGAGCGTTGAAATGAAGGCAAATGGCGCCTGAGGCCGAGGGAGGCGATGACGTTCCATCAGGTCCTTTGCCAAAAGAAGACTGCGCACTGTCGGCAAAATGGTCGCGAGCAAAATACCAATCGCAGTCTCGCCTTGATCGAGTAAATCGCGCACCAGGCTGAGCGCGAGCGTGGCGTCGCGCCGCGCCAGCGCGTTTCCGAGTTCGAAAATCACCGCTGCCCGCGAAATCGGGACCAACGCTCGCACCTGCGCGGCGGTGACCGCGCCCTCCGGCGCATAGAGCGCCAGCTTTTCCAGCTCATTCGAAACCACGCCGGAGTCGCCGCCGGTGGAAAGCACGAAAAGCTCCAACGCTTCGTCCTCAAATTGCAGACCACGCTTCTTCGCTTCGGCGCGCGCAATCTCGCCGGCGTTTTCCTCCCAACCGCTCCGGTTGAGATCAGGCTCATCAAAAACCTGAATCTCGGCCAGTTTGATTATCCTCTTGTAAAACGATCGGCGTTTGTCCGGATCGATCGCGCTAACGAGAAATGTGACGTCGTTTGGAAGTCCACTGGAAAGGAGATCGCCGAGCTCCTCCAGCGGTCCAAGCACATTGGCCGATTTTCCTCTCACGTCGTCGGAGAGAAAATTTGCGCTTTTGAGCCAGACTAATTTGCCGCCGCCGAAAAACGGCAGCGTTTGCAGCGCCGCGATGGTGGAGCGAATGGCGTTGGCTGCACCATCTACGCTGTCCACTGCGCCATCAATTGTCTCCAGACCGAATTCTCCTGCTTCCGCCGGTGCCAGTTTTTGGGCAAGCTGAGCGGCTTCGCGTTTTACTCGCGCTTCATCGGAGCCGACAATCGCGTGAATGTTGGCAGTTCGAGCTTTGGCCTTTGCTTTCGGCATTAGGTGAGTTTCACAGTCGCGCCGCCGCAGGGCAAGCGCACAGCTCGCCAAATGCGTGCGTGGCGTGAAACGTCACTCTTCTGCTTGCTGCAGAGTCGTTCCAAAATCCTTGGCGGCGTATTCGCGAAACTTCTCTTCCAGTGCCGCAACGGTCGTAAATTTTGTTGGATAAAAACGGGACAGCGCCGCTTCGAAAGGCTGGTGGCGCCCCAATGCATCCAGCAACGCCAGAAAACTCGGCTTGTCAGTCGCGATCAAAAACCGCACCAGCCGCTCCGATTCGTCATAAAAAGTTTCGACGCGGTCCGATGGCGGCCGGGTTAAACGCGCGAGGGTCGTCAGCGCAATGATATCGCCGCCCGCGACTGCTTCGGAGTGCGGCTTGGAAATGTAACCACGAGCGCGTTGATAACTGGCGTGAGCAGACTTGGAAATGTATTGCGCGATTCCTTCATTCAACCAGCAAGGAATGCCATCGGAATAGAATCGGTGAAGAACGAGATGGACGATCTCGTGCCCGAGCACATTTCCGGAAAATTTTTGTTCCGGATTGCGCAGAATAAACAGGCTGCCCTGCGAATGGATGCCGCCCGTCCATCGTTCAAGTTCGCCCAGACCCTGAAACTGTTGCCAGTCTTCAGGACGTTCGAAAATATACACGTTCGATTTGATGTCGGTCAGCGGTTGATCGCGTTCCAGTTCTTTCGCCACCACGCGATAATGAAACTCTGCTTCGACCGAAATCGGCGTCGACACGTATGTATGCGCGAAGTGATAAATGAAATGCTCGGTCTCGCCGTGTTTCCATTGCGTCGGATTAATGCTGAGAGCCTTTTCCCCGAGCGGATTCGGATCGCGCTGGCTCAGTTGCGAAAACTCAACCTCTGGAAGCGAGTTCAGCCCCGTCTGCGATAATGCTGCCGACCGAATGAAGATGGTAATGAGAACGAAAACGATCGAAATTGGGCGCATTCGAGCATCGTTGCAGCTAATCCCGTGCGAGCGGTCCGAGCCGGACTGGCATTACACGCGAGAACGCGGGCGCTACCCAGACTACACGCGCGAACGGCGTCGTCCGTTGTTTCGAGTGTATTTTACCGGGCGCCGCCGTTTCGGTTCGATTCTCGCTAGCCCGGTGCCGCTTTTCACTTCCATAATTTGATCGCGCAACAGCGCAGCTCGCTCGAACTCGAGATTGGCCGAGGCTCGCTGCATTTCGTCTTCCAGCTCGCGTAGTAATTCGGTCAGATCGAAATTGCCGCCCGCTTCGTTGATGATCGAGGAAGCAATTTCGCGCCCACGCAAAATCGTATGCAAACTTTCCTGCACCGCCCGTCGCACTGTCTGCGGCGTGATTCGATGTTTTTCGTTGTATTCGGTCTGCTTGGCGCGCCGGTATTCCGAAATCGAAATCAATGCTTGCATGCTGTCGGTAACCTGATCGGCGAAAAGAACCACTTCGCCGTTGACGTGACGTGCGGCGCGCCCGGCCGTTTGAATGAGAGAAGTCTGCGATCGCAGAAACCCCTCCTTATCCGCATCGAGAATGCAAACTAACGAGACTTCGGGTAGATCGAGCCCTTCTCGCAGCAGATTAATCCCGACAAGAATGTCGAAATCGGCCGCGCGCAGGCCTCGCAAAATCTCAACGCGCTCGATCGTGTCGATATCGCTGTGCAAATAACGGACTTTTAATCCGACATCGCGCAGATAATCGGCCAGATCCTCCGCTGTGCGCTTGGTCAGCGTCGTGACCAGCACCCGTTCCTGCTGTTCGACCCGCTGGCGGCAAAGCTCGATAGTGTCATCAATTTGATTCTTTAATCCGCGAATTGTGATCTTGGGATCGAGCAAGCCGGTCGGCCGAATGATTTGCTCCACCACCAGGGGTTTCCCTGAAGCGTGAACATCGAATTCTTCCGGCGGCTCGTCGGTCCGGGAGAGCAGCACTGGCATCTTGCCTGTGGGGCGATCGGGCGTCCCGCCCGATCTGATTGGGAGATTGGACGTGCTTTCTCCCGGCAAAACGAACGGCACCAGTTCCTCCTCCCCAATCCGCGCCCGTTTGTGCGGCATATACCCCTTATTGCCCACGACGCTGTTCTCAATCTCGAATTCCGCCGGCGTGGCGCTGACATAAACCAGCTGGTTCGTCAGCTTCATGAACTCGGGAAAATTCAATGGCCGGTTATCGAGCGCGCTCGGCAGGCGAAATCCGTATTCAACGAGTACCGTCTTGCGCGACTTATCGCCTTCATACATCCCGCCAATTTGCGGAATCGTCGCATGCGACTCGTCGATCACAGTCAGGAAATCTTCCGGGAAAAAATCGATAATGGTGTAGGGCTTTGATCCGGGCGGTCGTCCGCTCAAGTGCCGCGAGTAGTTTTCGATCCCGCTGCAGAAGCCCATTTCCTGCAACATCTCGAGATCGTATTCGGTTCGCATTTTCAATCGTTGTGCTTCCAGAAGCTTGTTCTGCGATTCCAACACCTTGATCCGATCATCCAGTTCCGCCCTAATTGTCGTTAGTGCGCGATTTAACTTATCGGCCGGCGTGACGAACTGTTTGGCTGGGAAAAAGGTAATGACGCTTAGCGCTTCCCGGGCATGCCCGGTAAGGGGATCGAAACGTGTTATCGCATCGACTTCGTCGCCAAAAAATTCAATCCGCACCGCTTCTTCGTCAGCCGTCGCCGGATAGACCTCGACCACGTCGCCGCGAACACGGAAACGTCCGCGCGAGAAATTCATGTCGTTTCGCTCGTAGAGCATGTCGACGAGCCGCCCGAGCACAGCTTCGCGGGACGTATGTTGCCCGCGCTTTACCGTTAGCAGCATCCGTTCGTAATCCTCCGGCGAGGTGATGCCGTAGATGCAGGAAACACTGGCTACGACGATGACGTCGCGCCGGCTGAGAAGCGCACTCGTGGCGGAGAGACGCAAGCGTTCGATCTCTTCGTTAATGGAGGAATCCTTTTCGATATAGGTATCGGAGCGGGGGATATAGGCCTCCGGCTGGTAATAATCGAAGTAGCTGACAAAATACTCGACTGCATTGCGCGGGAAAAATTGTTTGAACTCCGAGTAAAGCTGCGCTGCCAGTGTCTTGTTGTGGGAAATGACCAGGGTAGGCCGATCGATCTCCCGAATGACGTTTGCCATCGTAAATGTCTTGCCCGAGCCGGTCACGCCGAGCAAGGTCTGATGCCGATTCCCCGCCTGGAGTGACTTGGTCAGCTTGGCAATCGCCTGTCCCTGGTCGCCTCGCGGCTTGTAATTGGATTCGAGCTGAAACGGCATCCGATAATCTAGCACGTCACGGCGAAGGGACAGCATGACAGTTCCAAATTCCTGCGCGCCCAAGCACCATTTCTGTCATTCCGAGCGAAGCCGAGGAATTTCTAACTATGCTTGCTCGAACACAGGCTGATCAGAGATGTCTCGACTTCGCTCGACATGACAAAAAGAGAACGATCCGCCATTTCTTTGCCGTAATCCGATTTCTTCAGAAACTTGACGACTTTAAGCCGTCAAGTTTGGCCGGCCTCGGAATTTTCGAGGTCCGCCGCGACCCTTCGCAAATCATCGAGCAGAATTTCCATGTCGTGTAACGTCGTCCGGTAATTCATGACGCAGCCACG
>DATELT010000195.1:0-7275 GCA_035276245.1 Chthoniobacterales bacterium | reverse complement strand
GACGGTTTACAGCAACGCGCACATTGGAAATTTTCGCGCCTACATTTTCGAAGATCTGTTGCAGCGGCACCTCGAATCCCGCGGGTTCAAGGTGCATCGGGTGATGAACATTACCGATGTCGATGACAAAACCATTCGCGGAGCGCGGGAGGCGAAAATTTCGCTGAACGATTTCACCGAACCATTCAAACAGAGATTTTTTGAAGATCTCGAGACTCTACGAATCAAACGCGCGAACGAATACCCGGGCGCAACCGAACCACGTTACCTCGCGCGCATGATCGAGATGATCGCGGAATTGATCAAACGCGATCTCGCCTATCAGGCGGAGGACAACTCGGTCTATTTTCGGATCAACAAATTTGCGAATTACGGAAGACTGGCGCATTTGAATTTGGAAGAGTTGCGGCCAACGGGACGAGTGCGAAGCGACGAGTACGAGAAAGAAAACATCGGCGACTTCGCGCTTTGGAAAGCGTGGGATGAAGCGGACGGCGATGTGGGCTGGGATTCGCCGTGGGGGCGCGGAAGGCCGGGGTGGCATATCGAATGCAGTGCTATGGCAACGACGTTACTCGGCGATCAACTCGACATTCATTGCGGCGGTGTTGACAACATTTTTCCGCATCACGAAGCGGAAATCGCGCAAAGCGAAGGCGTGACCGGGAAAAAATTTGTGCGCTATTGGATGCATTGCGCGCACCTGTTGGTCGACAATCAGAAAATGTCGAAATCGCTCGGCAATTTTTACACCCTGCGTGATGTCATCGCCAAAGGATACAGTGGCCGCGAAGTGCGTTACGCGCTGTTACGCGTCCATTATCGCGTACCATTGAACTTCACTTTCGAAGGAATGGAGGAATCGCGGCAGGCATTGACACGAATTGACGAATGGCTGGAGCGGTTACGCGAAACTAGCGGGACTTCTTCGCCGGAAACACAGGGAGCACCCGTGCCAAATGATAACTTTCAGCGGGCACTCGATGATGATCTTAACATTTCCGGTGCGCTGGGGGTTTTATTCGAATCCATTCGCGAAACCAATCGCGCGATGGACGCAAACGAACTCGGCCCCGCCGCGGCGAAGGCTTGGCTGCAATGGTGGGACGAGGCCAATCTGTTACTCGCCCTCGACGCCGCAGAAACGCTCGCATTGCCGCCGGAGATTGAAGCGCTGGTTGAAGCGAGACGACTTGCCAGACTTGCCAAAAACTGGCAAAAAAGTGATGAATTACGGAGGGACTTAAACGCCCGCAGCTGGGAAGTGCGGGATACCAAAGACGGACAAAAAATCACCCGACGTGTCGGCACCGAGCCTTGAAGAGAAATTCGCACCTGCCGAGTTCATAGCACTCGAGCACACCATCCATGCGAAGCTGTTCGAAAATCAGCGTTTCATTTGGGACGCGCTCAAACAAATCGCGAGTTATCTGCAATTTCGTCTGAAGCCGGCTGTGCTCGGGCAGTTGATGGGAAAACCGTTCATCAGCAGTGCTGCCTTCATCGGCAGCGGCACCATCGTTGAACAAGGCGCCGTCATAAAGGGTCCGGCTTGGATTGGCGAAAAATGTTATATCCGCAGTGGTTGTTACGTGCGTGAGAACGTCATCGTCGGTAACGGCGTGGTGATGGGGAACTCGTGCGAGTTCAAGAATTGCATCGTGTGCGACGAAGCGCAGGTCCCGCATTTTAATTATGTCGGTGATTCCATTCTCGGTTTCCGCGCGCACCTCGGAGCGGGAGTTATTTTATCGAATGTAAAACTCGATCACCGCGAAATTTCGGTTGCTACCGACGATGGCATCGTTCCGACCGGTCTGACGAAATTTGGCGCGATCGTTGGCGATCGGACCGAAATCGGTTGCAATGCGGTAGTAAATCCGGGCACCGTCATCGGCCGCGACTGCATTATTTATCCCTCTGCAAATGTCCGCGGTGTCATTCCGCGCGAATACATCGTAAAAGTGCGGCAAGAATTGCAGATGATAAGTCGACGCGACCTGCGGTGATGGCAAAGAGATCCGATCGCGGATCCGCCTTCGTTAGGCTGGGGCGCGACAGGTTATCCGGATCGTACGGATTAGTATCACCCGCGAAATTCGCATCATCCGCGGTTATTCGGAGGGCGGATGGGAGGGGATTCGAACCCCTGGTGCCTTGCGGCACACACGCTTTCCAGGCGTGCACAATCGACCGCTCTGTCACCCATCCTTTAATCATACTCCTGCTCTTGCTCATGGCCTTAATCGAAACCCGAGCATGAGTATGAGAATGGGTATCTAGAATGAGCACGAGCACGAGTCACAATTGCAACCGGCGGAACAATTCATCGAGCGGCAACTGAATGCCGACGAAGAATTCTCCGAAGTCCGCGTAGTCGGCGCTCACTTTGTCGAAGCGCATTTCGTAAACGATTTTTTTAATCTGAAAGGTATCGCGCGCAAAAAGTGTGACGCCCCACTCGGCATCATCGAGTCCGGTAGAACCGGTGATGAGTTGTTTCACTTTGCCGGCAAACTCGCGGCCGACTTTGGCATGACCGCCCATTAACCTGCGGCGTTCATCAAATGGCAGCGTATACCAGTTTCGCTGTTCGCCACGCCGTTTGCTCATGTTGTAAAAACAGACCACCGGCCAGTCCGGTAACGTCGGATAAACGCGTTCCTGGCGATAATGCGCCATCCGTTCCGCAAAACTTTTCATTGCGGCCTCGAACTCCGGCGTTCCCAGTTTCAAATTCTGTTCGCGCGCGAGCGTTTCGGCGTATTGCTCGGGCGTGGTGATGTATTCGCTCTCCTCGGTGAGCGAGAGGTAACTGTAGACCGGCTCCAAGATGCCCGCGCCGAGAGAAAGGCCCAGGCGTTTTTCAAAAAAATTCGCCGCATGCAGATCGGGCGTGATCAGCATAAAGGCGACGTCGGCTTTCGGTGTAACCATGGTGAGGGTGAGCAGCTGTGTCTTCTCTGTGGCGCGAATTTCCTGTACCAGCTCGGAGAGCGCGGTCTTGGCCGCACGCTGCTCCTCAGCGCTGAGCAGTTGCCATTGCGCGAAATCGATGCGGTAAAACAAATGCAAACAATGCCAACCTTCTTGCGGAATAAGGGGAGCGTTTTTGTCAGCCATCGCGCTAGCTTCCGCTACCAAAACAGCTGGTCAAGATAGCGGATCGAGCACTCCCCTCCTCGCTGACTAGGAAGGACAACTCCCAAGGTGCCCAATCAACGATAAAAAATCGGCGAGTTCGAAGTTGCCGCTTCCAGTCAACCGATCCAACTTATGTCGAAGCTTTCGCCTGACTCAGATGAGGCACGCAGTATTCCTCGCCGTTGCGCGCCACCCGGAACTCTAGATTCGGGTCGCTCACTTCGGTCGCTCCGCAGATCGCACATCGATGCAAGGCCTCGCCTTCTGCATCGCGCGTTTGCATTTCAAACCGACGGCGCCGCGCCGTTACATCACGACGATGACGCGCGTCGCGGATGATGCTTGGGCCAAAAAAGATCAAATAGTTGCCCATCGCGCAAATCGCCGCAGCGCGGAATTGCATCGAACCAACGATGATTTGCAGGAGCAAAATGGCGGCCGAAATCCAGGCAATCCATTTTATTTTTAGCGGGAGGATGTAGGCGAAATAGATAACGAGATCAGGATAGAACTGAGCGAAAGCAAAGAAAAGCGAAGTCGTCAGCATGAAATTGGAAAAGGCCGCGCCAAAGAAAAACGCGGCGACGGTCGTCCCGATCATCCCAATTAGATAGAAAATGGTAAGCTTGAAAGCGCCCCAGGCTGATTCGAGTCCGTTACCCATCCACCAAAGAAAAAGGACGTAAAAGGCGACGTTCACCCAGTCGGGCAACGGCAGCATGCTGGCCATTTGCGGAATAAAAATGTAAGTCACCAGCCGCCAAACCTGCCCGTGCACGACGGCGACGGGGTCGAGATCAAGCAGACTGAGATAACCGGGATTTATTTTCTCGAGCACGAAGACGAGCGCAGTAAGGAAACCGACGTAGCGCAGCAATCCGGGGATTGCGAGAAATCCGAGACGCCGTTCGAGTTTATCGAGCCAAGTCATGTCTGGGCAGGGTAATAGGCAGGCTTTGCATTTTCAAGGTAGGGGCCGGTTCAGCGAACCGCCCGCAGACATCAGTCCTGCTCGGGCGATTGAGTCAATCACCCCTACCTGTGCTAACCTTTCGCCCATGAGCACCGCCACCGAGAAAAAAACGCCGCTTTACGACGAACACGTGCGGCTGGGAGCACGAATGGTCCCGTTCGGCGGCTGGCTCATGCCAGTCCAATACACCGGTATCGTGGATGAACATCAGGTCGTGCGAAACGCGGTCGGAATGTTCGACATCTCCCACATGGGACAATTCGTCGTTTCGGGAAACGCCGCGTGCGACTGGCTCAACACCATGCTGACCAATAACGTTTCCAAGTTGGAGGTCGGCCACGGTCAATACACGTTTCTGCTGAATGATAACGGCGGTGTAATTGATGACCTGATCGTCTACCGGACCGGCGAGGCAGAATTTTTGCTCGTCGTCAATGCTGCCAAAGTCGATGAAGATCTCGCCTGGCTAGAACAACATCGTGCTGGCGGGGTCGTGCTAAAAAATCGCAGCGCCGAGTTTGGCGGGGTCGCCATTCAAGGACCGCGCGTGGTCGAACTCTTTTACGAATTATTGGTTCAGGATGTCGAGCTGCCAGCACGAAATTGCATACGCGATTTCGTCATCGAAGACATGCCGGTTTCGATCGCGCGTACGGGATACACCGGCGAAGATGGCGTGGAAGTTTTTTTCCGTGCGCAGGATGCAGCAAAATTGTGGAACCTCGTTCTGAAGCGCGGAAAAGAATTCGGCGCGAAGCCATGTGGTTTGGGCGCGCGCGACACCTTGCGCTTGGAAATGTGCTATCCGCTCAACGGCTCCGATCTTTCGGCCGAACGAAATCCAATCGAAGCCGGTCTCGGTTTTTTTGTCGATCTCGAGAAACGCGAGTTCACCGGGCGCGACAAATTGCTGGAAACGAAAACAAAGGGCGCGCGGGAACGGCTGGTCGCATTCAAAATGAATGGGAAAGGTCCGCCACCACGACCGCATTATGCGCTCTTTAGCGACGGAAACCGGATCGGTGAAATTACCAGCGGCACCCTTTCGCCGAGCTTGAACATCGGCATCGGAATGGGGTATGTCTCCTCCGCGTCCGCAAAAATCGGGACGCCGCTGGAAGTGGAAATCCGCGGACAGAAATTTCCGGCGACGATCGAAAAAAAGCCGCTTTACCAAAAAAAATCATGAACGTTCCCGACGATCTCCTTTATACAAAAACTCACGAGTGGATCCGCCGCGAAGGCGAAAATATTCGCATTGGCATTACGGACCACGCCCAGGCCGAGCTGACCGATGTGGTATTCGTCGAATTGCCCAAAGTGGGCACGCAGGTAGAGGCGCAGGCGCCGATCGCGGTAGTGGAATCGGTGAAAGCTGCCAGCGACATTTACGCGCCGGTCAAAGGCACGGTAGCAGAAGCAAACAATGCACTGACGAATAATCCAGCCCTGATTAATACTGATCCGTTCGGTGAAGGCTGGATCTTTGCGCTAAAGATCGATAACGCAGACGATCTCAAAAACCTTCAGAGCGCGCAGGTCTACAAAGATCAGATCGGATAATCTTTACTCTTTGCCGAAGAGCAGTTGGTCCAACGCCCGCAAGAGCTGGTCGATCTTTACCGGGACCGCTTGGAAACTGTAACCACGCAAGATTCCAGCAGACAAAAACTGCCGTTCGAAAGCGAAATTGCTCAGGCAAACCAGAGGGACATCACCTAGACCTCCGTCGTTTTGCAGTTGATTAGCGATCATTCTTCCGTCGCTCGCAGAGGTGGTGAGATTAATCACGACCAGGTCCGGACGGAACCAACGCGCGGCGTGAATGGCGAAAGCGGCATCGTGTTCTTCGCGGATGGAATATTTACCCGCAGTGTCAAGAGCACGTCGCACGATGCGCGTGACTCGCGTGTCATGATCGATGAGAAGAATTTTCTTCAGGACCTTCACAGGCGGCCCTTATTTTGAGCATCGGCTATGCCAGTAACCGAGAAGGGCGCTGAACCACTGGCGCAGAATCGATTCAGGCGAGCTAACTTAGAGGAGACTGGAAACCGTGTTGATGGTGAGGGCGAGAATTACGGTATTAAAGCCAAACGCCAGTATGCCATGAAGCAACACCAACCGCCGCATTTCGCACGACGTGACTTGAACGTCAGAAACCTGGCAGGTCATGCCGATGACATAAGAGAAGTAGGCAAAGTCGCGATAATCCGGCGCGATTTCTCCTGGAAAATCGAGACCCCCGGCGTGTTTGTCCGCATCGTTCTCGCTGTCACCATAGAAATTGTGGGCATAGCGCAGGCCGAAGACCGCGTGCATGAGCAGCCACGAGAGCACGACCGTCGCGAGAGCAAGAAGCAGGTGAATTGTCAGATGCGGCTCCGGCTTGGCGTGGCGGATAAGAAATGCCACCGCAAACAAGGCGGCACAAGCCAGGATGACAACAAAAGCGAAAATGACGGTGCGTCCTACGTCCTGCCGTTGCGCCACCGCGCGTATGCGGTCGACTGGAGTCAAAGCGATGGTGAGACACATTAAGGCGAGAACAACGAAGGCAAAGGCATCGTAGATAGCGAGTGCCGCGCTCCAAACGGCGTGTGTTCGAACAACCACGGCGACGATCGCCGCCACAATTAAGCCGCCAAGTATGCGATGGCGCGCGTCCATCATGGCAATCGCCGGAACTCTTGCATTCATGGTGAGCACCAAACGAAAGTCTTCGCCTTAGGGTGAAACGCAAACAAATCTTAGCAACCTCACCTGCGCATTCTTAGCCTCGTTAGCTGATTTACGACAACGCGGTCGACGGAAATAGTCAATGAACCCGGCGTGAGAACTTCAGGGTGGCGGAAATAAAATAAATTCCCCATAACTGAGCAAAAAGCTTTGACTGCACCGCGGGCTAACACCTAAAAATTGCAGGGACGGCGGCTTGTTAACTAATCGCCGGTCAACAGATTTTCTGTTCTGCCCACTTTCCTGAACCTCAACCGAAAGAAAAAACAAAATGAACATCCGCTTCCTCAGTGTCGCATTAGCTGTTTTAATACCGGTAAGTCTGGCCTGGGCGCAAAATTCACCCCCTGCAAAAGCATCACCGGCTTCTTCCTCTCCAGCCCGAACCGAAGTTTATCACGTTTACTTCGGCAAAGCTG
>DATELT010000194.1:0-4567 GCA_035276245.1 Chthoniobacterales bacterium | reverse complement strand
GGCCGTGGCTCGATGCATTCTCCTCGAGGAATCGCCAATTACGATTCGCGCTTATGTGAAGACAGATGGTGACCACGGCGAGCTGGCCCGTGCTATTGGCCAACTGGCGGCAGCAGAACGCTGGAAAATCGCCGAACTCCATACCGAAGAAGGGCGTCTGGATGAAGTCTTCCGCAATATCACGTTGCCCGATACTACCAAAGCGGGAAGCAAATGACCGCAGCAACGATGGGAAAATCGGCGGACGTGACTAGTTCGGAGGCGGTGCGCGAAAAGCCTGCTGCCGGCGAGGCCCTTCGCCACATTCTGACCATCACAAAACGCGAGGTGACCGGCTTCTTCGCGTCGCCGGTTGCTTATGTTTTCATCGTTATCTTTCTGCTTCTCTCCGGCTTCTTCACGTTCATGGTTGCCGATTTTTTCGAGCGCGGCCAGGCCAACCTGATCACATTTTTTGCCTGGCACCCCTGGCTCTACCTATTTCTCGTCCCGGCCGTCGGCATGCGAATGTGGTCGGAAGAACGCCGGCTCGGCACGATCGAGCTCTTGTTAACCATGCCGATCACACCATGGCAGGCGATTGTCGGGAAATTTCTCGCCTCCTGGCTAATTCTCGCAATCGCGTTGGCTTTGACCTTCCCTGTCGTGATCACCGTGAACTATCTGGGGCATCCCGATAATGGTGTGATCCTGGCGGGTTATATCGGCAGCCTGTTGCTTTCCGGAGCTTACCTGGCAATTGCGGCCATGACCTCGGCCATGACGCGCAACCAGGTCGTCAGTTTCATTTTGTCGGTTGTGATTTGCCTCTTTCTGATTTTGGCCGGCTGGCCCCCGATTACCAATTTGTTGACGGAATGGTCGAAGCCGTGGCTCGTGGATATGATTGCGGCATTCAGTGTGATGACTCATTTCGAGAGCATCCAAAAAGGTGTGCTCGATTCGCGTGACGTTTTGTTTTTTCTCTCCGTCATCGTGTTCTGTCTCTTTACCACGAGCGTGATTCTCCGCGCGCATCGAGCCGGCTAACGAAATATTTGCGCGGATGAAAACGAAGAACCTGGAGCGTTTTCTTTACTCAACAATCGGTGTCATCGCGATGCTGTTGATTCTGGTCGCTTTCAATTTGATTGCGGCGCAGTTCAAGCAACGCGTCGATCTCACCGCGGAACGCGCCTATACACTTTCACCAGGAACGCGGGCGATTCTAGCCAAACTGGATACCCCGGTACAGGTTCGATTTTACTGCACCCGCAACGTCAGCACGATGCCGGTAGTCCTAACGACCCACGCACAACGGGTCGAGGATTTGCTTGACGAATATCGGCAGGCTTCCAAGGGCAAGATCGAAATTCAGCGCTTGAATCCTGAACCGGATTCGGACGCGGAAGACTCCGCGCGGTTGGATGGAGTCGAGGGTCAACCGCTTCGTTCCGGTGAAAGGATCTATCTTGGGTTGAGCGTGTCGATGCTTGATCAAAAGCAAACAATTCCATTTTTCGCTCCCGATCGCGAGCGTCTCCTGGAGTACGACATCTCGCGTGCCATTGCGCGGGTAATGGCGACGGAAAAGCCGAGTGTTGGCGTGATGAGTTCGCTGCCGGTGATGGGTCAGATCAACCCGATGATGCAACGACAGCAGCGCGGGCAACGAGCGTGGGCGCTGATCGACGAACTCAAGCGAGACTTCACTATCAAACAGGTCGAGATGACCGCAGACAAAATTCCGGATGACATCAAATTGATGCTAGTCATTCATCCGAAGGCAATTTCCGACGCGACACAATTCGCGCTCGATCAATTTGTCCTGCGTGGCGGAAAACTGGTGGCATTTCTCGACCCGATGTGCGCCCTGGATCGCCCGCCAATGCAAACGGGGATGATGCCGCAGCCGAGCGCTTCAAATCTGGAAAAACTGTTTCAGGCGTGGGGCCTTGTTTTCGATACGTCCAAGGTCGTTGCCGACATGGAGCATGTGGCCCCGCTGCAGGAGGGGCCCAACCCGGCGGTCCTGGCCCTGAATGAAATCGCCGTCAATAAGGACGACGTCGTCACGGCCGAGGCTGACAATTTAGTAATGGCGTTTGCCGGTGCGTTTGTCGGGACGCCCAAAGACGGAATCACCGAAACTGTGCTGATCAAGTCATCGAAACGATCGCAATTAGTCGAGGCGATGATGGCGCAAATGATGGGCGCTCAGATCGCGCGCGATTTTGCTGCCGGCGGCGTGGAATATCCGCTGGCCGTTCGGCTCAACGGCAAATTCAAGACGGCGTTCCCCGAAGGAACGCCAAAGCCCAGCCCAACACCGGGAAATCCCGAGAAACCGGAAGAAAAGTCGACCGAACCGAGCCTGAAAGAATCATCGCAGCCGACCACGATCGTGCTGGTCGGCGATGCCGACATGATTCAAGATCCGCTTGCGATTAGAGAACTCGGAACGCTGACTGGTCAACGGTTGATCATTCCGTCAAACAGCAACTTGAGTTTCGCGCAAAGCATCGTCGAACAGCTGGCCGGCGATAGCAATCTCATCTCAGTGCGAAGCCGGGCGTCGCGCGAACGTCCTTTCACGGTTGTGCAGAAGTTGCAGGCCGATGCTGAAGCCAATTACCAAAACAAAATTCGGGAGCTGGAGGACAGTCTCGCCGAAACGCAACGCAAAATGAACGAGCTGCAAAGGAGCAAAGGAGAGGACGGCCAGCGATTTATCCTTTCGCCCGAACAACAGCAGGAGCTTGTCAATTTCCGGAAAACGGAGGCGAACGTGAAAGGCCAGCTCAAAGATATGCGCAGAGAGCTGCGAGCCTCGATCGATTCGTTGGAGAATCGGATCAAGTGGCTGAACATCGCCGGAATGCCGGCCGTGGTTATCCTGGCTGGATTCGCCTTTTCAATGACGAGGCGGAAGCGCGCGGGATAATGAAGGCACGACAGCTGGCCATAGTTCTATTTGCTCTGGTTGTCCTCGGCGGAATCGCCTTAGTCTTGCGCAGTCGCAACGCCACTTCCTGGCGCGAGACGGCGACCGTAACAAAAGGCAAAGTTCTCAACTTCTCGCTTAATGATGCGTCGCATCTTGCGATCAAAAGCGGTGCTGACGAGCTAAATCTCGTTAAGAAAGGTGAGATCTGGACGGTCGCGGAACGATTCGATTACCCAGCGGATTTCACTCAAGTGGCCAATCTTGTCCGAAACCTGTGGGAATTGCGCCCGACACAGGACGTAAAGGTCGGGCCATCGCAACTGGGACGGCTCGAACTAGTCGAGCCGGGTAAAGGATCGAACAGCAACAGCATGCTTATTGATGTGAAAGGAAAAGATGATAAGCGGCTTGCCGCTTTACTGCTCGGGAAAAAGCAGCCGCTGGAATCTGATCAGTCCACGATGGGAATGGCAGCTGGGCGCTACGCCATGGCTTTGGACGGTGCCAATCATGTCTTTCTTATTTCTGAAAGCTTCGATCAGGTGCAGAGCAAACCGGAGCGCTGGCTCAACCACGATTTCATTAAGGTGCAAGATCCGAAAACGATCACGACTACTGGCTCGACTCCAAACATGAATTGGAAGCTGGCGCGCGATACGACGTCGACAGCGTGGAAACTGGTTGACGCAAAACCGAGTGAAGAACTGGATACGGCAAAGGCACAGGCCTTGGCGGCACTTTTTGCCAATGCAAGTTTCGAGGACGTGCTCAATCCAAAAGCGTTGCCCGCAGATACGGGGAAACCTTCGACGGTTCGAATCGAAACATTTGATGGTTTTGTCTATGAGTTCCGCGTCGGGAAAGCGATGGGTGACAATTATCCGGTTCTGATCGGTGTCACAGGGCAAATCGCGGAACAAAGAGTGCCTGAACAGAATGAAAAGCCGGAAGATAAAGCGAATCTGGATAAGCAATTTCAGGATAAGCGAAACCAATTGATCGAGAAACTCTCGAAGGAGAAGAAGACAGAGAATTGGGCATACCTGATTTCGAAGAACACGATCGATCAGGTGCTGAAAGATCGGACTGCGCTGTTCGTTGAGAAGAAGCCTTCGCCATCACCCAGCGTTCCGGGCGGTAAAGCTCCTTCACCACCCGTGGCCGCACCCGGCGAATCCGCGTCCGTTTCGCCTTCGCCGTCAGCTGGCAAACGGCCAAAGTAACGCTGCGATATTCTTTCTGGGGAGCGCGGGATGCTAGCCCGTAGTTGCCGGCAGCCTGCCGGCAACAGATGCGCCTAATGATTGCGTTCCAAAGAGTCTCGGCAAGCTGCCGAGACTTACAGGCTGGCAGCCTGCGCGCCCCAGAGTGAACCCTGGCGCTAATGCCAGTAGCGGCGGTCTATGACCGCCCAATTCGCTACGGCCTACCCGGCGCCGGTGTCCCTTCGGCAGCCGCCGCTGGCGGTGCGTTTGGATTGCGAATCGGGCCGGATGGCATTGGCATTGGCGTCGGGGTTCCGTGCAATTTCGCGTCCAGAAATTTCTTCCGCGATTGGGCGTCCGCATTATTCGGATCGAGTTGGAGCGTTTTCTCGGTGTCGGCCAGCGCTGCTTTAAAGTCGCCCTTGTTCTGGTAAAT
>DATELT010000193.1:0-5704 GCA_035276245.1 Chthoniobacterales bacterium | reverse complement strand
AACGGGTACGCCGTGGCCCGTAAAGCTGAAACGCTTTTTTGGATGATTCGGCATTGGCCGGTAAAGGTTCGTGCGGGACCGATTCGGAATCGCAAGGTCAGCGGATCGCACTTAACAAAGATAATATCAGCTGTTAACCTGAGTTTTTACTGCTTAAACGTGAGTAACATACACGTCCGATTAAACCCATATTTTAGCTGAGGCGTCGGCTCGAGATCCTTGTTGGTCATGCCGTAAGGCCGAGCCGAGCTGGCCGACGAAGGCCATCCTCGAGACCTCATTGTCTCGCAGGGCATCCCGTCGGCAGCTTTGTCCGAGATCCTACCAACCTGAGGCGCAAGAGGCAGCTTGACCATGCGTTTCCTGCGAGTAGCCTCGCCGCACCAGCCCTATGAAATACCGAATTCTTGTTTTCGCGTCCCTTGCCGCGCTCGGTTCGCTCCTTTGCCCCGCTATGCGTGCACAGGAAGGGGAAAGTATCAAACAAGCGATGTCCCCCGAAGAGTTTCACAAAGCCGGGCTGGACAAGCTTACCGACGAAGAATTGCGAAATTTGGATCGGTGGCTCAGGGGCGACCGCGAGAAAACCGCCCAGAAAGCAGCGGCGCGGACAAGCAAGACGAAAATGGACCTGGTCGTGAGCCGGGTCGCGGGGAGCTTCCCAGGTCTGGTCGGTAACACCGTAATCCATCTGGAAGATGGGACAGCGTGGCGACAAGCAAATAAGTATGATCATTACGGCGCGTCTCCTGTTGATCACCCTGGCGCTGCCGTCGTCCATAGTGCTTTTGGTTACAAGATGCGGATCGAAGGTGTGCCGGAGTTTTATGTCAACCCGGTGAGGCAGTAGGTCCGGGCCGGACTGGCATTTACTCAGCCGCTTTCTTGTGAAATCAGATGCCTGTCGCGACGGGCCCGAGTCGCGCGAGACCAAAGGCTTCGTGGGTTAAGCGTGCAGCCTGATCGGCTTCGGTTTCGTTAATAACGACGGCGATCTTTATTTCGGACGTCGAGATCAACTGGATGTTGATTCCGCCGCGGCCCAGGCAATCAAACAATTTCGCTGCCACACCTGAGTGCGAGCGCATGCCGATGCCGACAACGCTGAGCTTGGCAACACCGCTCTTGGCGATTAATTGCACAGCCTTCAGTTCAGTAACGATCGGGGCCAGTATTTTTTTTGCCGACTCCAGATCGTTTTCGTGAATGGTGAATGAAAGATCGCTGGTGCCGTGCTCGGAAACGCTTTGCACAATCATGTCGACCACGATGTCTGCTTCTGCGATCGCCGAAAAAATGCGCGCCGCTACGCCGGGTTCATCGCGAACGTCGTCGATGGTAAGTTTGGCTTGTTTGCGGTCGACGCTAATGCCGCGCACGACGACATCCTCCATATGCTTCGTCTCTTCGTGGGCGAGCGTGCCGGCGGCAGGATGAAAGCTGGAGCGGACCTCAAAGGGAACCGAGAATTTTTTCGCGAATTCGACCGCACGTGACTGCATGACCTTGGAGCCGGCACCCGCCATCTCCAGCAATTCTTCATAGGAAATCTCGTCGATCTTCTTGGCCTCACTAACGAGACGCGGATCGCAGGTGAAGACGCCGTCGACGTCAGTGAAAATCTGGCAGGAATCGGCATTGAGTGCACCCGCCAGGGCAATTGCCGTCAAATCGGATCCGCCGCGCCCGAGCGTGGTTGTCTCGCCCTCGTTGGTCTGACCCTGAAATCCGGCAACGACGACAATGTAATCTTCGTTTAACAGATAATGGATTTGTCGCGGGCTGATGTTTGCGATCTTGGCCTTGGTGTGTACGCGATCAGTCAGAATGCCCGCCGCCGCTCCGCTCATGGAAACCGCGCGTCCGCCGAGGCCATTCACGGCCATTGCAACGAGCGCGCAGGCGGCGGCCTCACCGGTTGCCAGCAAAAGGTCAAGCTCGCGCGGCGTCGGTTGCTGCGAGACTTCCCCTGCCAGCTTGATCAAATTGTCGGTTACGCCAGCCATCGCTGATATCACGGCGACGACACGGCAACCCTCGCGCTGCGTTTCCACAATACGTCGCGCGACGTTGCAGATTCGTGTGGAATCGCCCACGGAGGTACCGCCATATTTTTGGACGATCAGGCGCATCGGACGGTGTAAGGGCGAGCGCGCTTGCCGCGCCGAGGCTTTGCGAAGTCGGGTCGCCGCCCGCAGTCGCTTGATTCTGCAGACAACACAGCTGCCTCTACCGGTTCTCTGTTTGGTGAAAGCTGGAGCGGCACGCCAGACGAGGCTTTGCGATGTTGTGGCCTTCCTGTCAACTGCGGGAACACAAGAAGAGAGACAGGATTCACAGGATTTTTACAGGATTTCAGAGGAGCAGATTGTGCCTCTGAGATGTGTGAACGCGTCCAATGCTTTCGGAGTCATTCTGCTCGCCATTCCGCCGTCCGGCGCGGCTAATTTCTCTTATGATGGCTAAACCGGCGGCCTGCGGTGACCGGCGAATTTCCATTAGCGCTCGGGGATAAGATCATTCCGATGTAATGGCTTCACGCACTGCTTCTATCGTCGGCGCGACCGGCGCAGCCGACGAAAATTTTGCCAAGACAATCTCGGGGTCCTTCAAACCGTGCCCAGTGCAGGTACAAACAATGGTGGAGTCTTTGGATATTAAATCGCACGCATTGCTCAATTTGAATAGCCCCGCAACCGGTGCAGCACTGGCCGGCTCGACAAAAATTCCTTCCGTTTTTGCGAGCCATGATTGCGCTTCCAGAATTTCTTCGTCGTTCACGATTTCAACTGCACCGTGGGATTCATCGATTGCTCGTTGCGCGGCTTTCCAGCTCGCCGGATTTCCAATGCGAATCGCGGCCGCCACAGTCTCAGGTCTTTCGATGATGCGGCGATGAAAAATGGGGGCGGCATGTTCCGCTTGGATTCCAATCATCCGCGGCATCACCCGGGCCTTGCCGAGCTGCCGGTATTCCGAATAACCGGCGGCATAGGCCGTGAGATTTCCAGCATTGCCAAGCGGAAGAATGTGAACGTCAGGCGCTTCACCGAGCTCATCGACAACCTCGAACGCGCCCGTTTTTTGTCCGGCGATTCGATCGGGATTGATTGAATTTACAATCGCGAATTCGCCGTTGTCGCCGAGCTCACGGACGATCCGCAGCGCGTCATCGAAGTTTCCGTCGATGGAGATGATGCGCGCTCCATGAGCGATGGCCTGCACGAGTTTGCCGCTGGCAATTTTGCCAACCGGCAAGATAACCGCACAACGAATTCCGGCGCGTGCGGCATATGCAGCAGCCGAGGCAGACGTGTTTCCCGTCGACGCGCAGATCAAACCATGTGCTCCGCGCCCGACTGCCTTGGAAACAGCTACGGTCATTCCGCGGTCCTTGAATGAGCCCGTGGGATTTAAGCCTTCGCATTTAATAAAGACGCGACCGCCGATCCGCTCGCTCAATCGCGGTGCAAAAACCAGTGGAGTCGAGCCTTCGCCCAAGGTAACGACTGGAGTCCCCTGCCCAACCGACAGATATTCGCGGTAACGCGCGATTACTCCTCCAGCTGCCGAGACAGCCGCCTCTACAGCCCATGATTTTTTCGATTCGTTTTGCATCCGTCAACAGCGTAACCTTCCGAAATGCATTGCAAAAAGCACGTGCTCGTTTTTTCGTTTAAAATCGGTCTATGTCTGAACTGAGCCGGGACGGGAAGCTGCGCCTTTTGACTATCCTGCTGGAGAGCAGGCATGGCGATCTTCGCGAGCAAAATCTCAATCGCCAGGGCAAAGGCCATTTTCACGTCTCGGGCATGGGGCACGAAGGGCTGGCCGCTATTTCGATTCAAATGCAGCATGATGATTACATCGTCCCGTATTATCGCGATCGTGCCCTGGTCCTCGGTCGCGGAGTAAGTTCGCGGCAACTGGCGATCGATTATTTCGCAAAGGCGAAGGGCGAAAGTCACGGTCGGCAGATGCCCTCGCATTACAGCTGCGCGGAAAAACATATCTGGAGTGTGCCAACCCCGACGGGTTCACAACTTCTCCCGGCCTGCGGAATGGCCTGGGGCATCAAGCTCGACGGCAAAAACGCGGCGGTTGTCACCACCGTTGGTGATGCGGCAACGCGGCAGGGCGATTTTTACGAGGCAATTTGTTTCGCGAAGGAGAAGAAATTGCCAATGCTATTTGTCGTCGAAGACAACGCCTACGGCATCAGTAGTCCCACACGTAAAATCAATCCCCGTGCGCTAGATGTGCTGCAGCCGAATGATTGGCGCGAAATCGATGGCGCGGACGTCGGGCAAATCTACGAGGAGGCCGCGAAAGCATTGGCTCATATTCGGGCCGGCAGCGGGCCGGTGTTCTTGTGGGCGATAATGGAGCGGCTTTCCAGTCACACCAGCTCCGACGACCAAAAACTTTATCGCACCGCGGAGGAATTGAAAAAATGCGAGGAGTGCGACCCGTTGCGAAAATGGAGCGAACGATTGATCGACGAAGGGCTCATCACTGAGTCGGATTACACAAAGCTCGACATCGAAATTAAAGAGCGCGTTCGGCGCGAGTTTTCCGATGCCGAAAAGGAACAGGACCCATCGGCTGACGAGCTGTTTCTGGAAGTCACCGGTAAGTTCCCGCAACTGGACGATGAAGTTTTGCCTCCGGGAAAGTATCGCATCGGCGATACCGTGAACAAAACGCTTCGGCTCGGCCTCGAGCGCGACAAACGACGAATTATTTTTGGAGAAGACATCGAAGATCCAAAGGGCGGCGTCTTTCGCCTAACGCAAAAGCTTTCCACTGAATTTCCGGATCAGGTTTTCAATTCGCCATTGGCGGAATCAACCATTCTTGGTGTCGCGTGCGGTCTTGCGTCGTACGGCAAGCGTCCCGTTTTCGAACTGCAATTCATCGATTTTATCGGGACCGCCTGGAACCAGTTGGTGACGAACATTTGCTGTCTGCGCTGGCGTTCATTCGGCCAGTGGAAATGTTCCATGGTGATTTATGCGCCCTACGGGGCCTATCTCCCCGGCGGAAGTTTGTGGCACAGCCAGGCTAACGAATCAGCGCTTGCCCATTACCCTGGTCTTTCCGTCGTGATTCCCTCTACGCCGGAAGACGCCGCCGGGCTTTTGTGGACGGCGATGCACTGTGAGGATCCCGTTCTTTTCCTTATTCCCAAGCATATGTTCTGGGCGGAACGCGAAAGCAAAGAGCCGGTACGCGCGGTTCCTTTCGGGAAAGCGCGCAAACGGCAGACCGGATCGGATCTAACCCTGATTGCTTGGGGGAATACGGTGGAGAAAGCGCTCGAAGCCATCGAACAACTAAGGTCAGTCCGGCTCGGACAAAATGAAGCAAGTATCGAATTGATTGATCTGCGTTCGATTTCGCCGTGGGACCGCGAGGCAATTGAAGAATCGGTGCGGAAAACCGGACGCGTTGTCGTTGTTCAGGAAGACACGGAGAATTGCAGTGTCGGGCAAATGATCATCGCCCACCTGGCCTCGAATGCCGACCTTTGGACAAATCTCGTTAGTCCCCCAATTCTGCTTAGCAAAGGGAACGTGATGATCGGCTACAACCAGATCTATGAGTATGCCGCCCTCCCCGATGTTCAGCGAATCGTGTCGGCAATCCGTAAATCGATTTCCGCAAAAACGGAGCGGGCAGTGATTCCTGTAGCCGCGCTGGC
>DATELT010000192.1:0-3725 GCA_035276245.1 Chthoniobacterales bacterium | reverse complement strand
GCTCCAGCGCGAAAAATTTTTCTATCGGTAGAACGCTACTTTGCAAGCGAACTCTTCGCCGTCTTCGTCTGTGTTGTTGAAGTGGTCGTTCCGCAATCGCCATTTAGTGGCAGCGGTGTCGGCTTCGGTCCTGGTGTAGGCCGCGGCTCGCTGTGCAACCTCGCGCGGGTCCTCGGCTCATCGACACAAACGGAATACTTCACCTCCGTAGCGGTAGCCCGGTCGAATTCAGCAACCGCACTGTTATAGGTGTATAGCGCTTGTAACCGGTTGGATTGCGCCGTCGTTAACTGAGTGCGCGCGTCGAGCACTTCCAGCTGAGTGCCAGCTCCTGCATCGAGCCGCGCCGAAGCGAGGCGCAGCGCTTCCGCTGCCTGTTCCACGCTTTTTTCGGTGGCTTTAACGAGTTCCCGACCCTGAAGGATATTGGCGAATGCCTGTTGGACCTCGAGCTCCACCTGTCGGACGGCGTCGTCCAAAGTGACTTTTGATTGTTCCAGAATCGCCCGCGCCTGTTTCACTGCGCCGAAAGTCGCACCCCAATCCCAGATCGCCCAAGTGCCGGTCGCGCCGAAAATATAGCCGCTCCGTGCCGCTCGGATATTGTCCGTTAATGGCGAGCTGAGGAACTCCGTACCGGCGGTCGCATTGATCTGCGGAAAATATCCCGATCGAGCTACAATCACCTGAGCACTATTCGAAAATACGGTCGCCTTCTGCTGTTTCAGGAACGGGCGGTTCTCTTTCGCAACGGCGATGGCCTGCGTCACTGGCATTTCACGCGGCACGTAGACCAGTTCCCCAACAGCCTCTAGTGGCGGACGATCCCCACGGCGCGGATCGAAGTCGAGCCCCAGGGTCTTAGCGAGTTGCAGTTGAGAAATGGTATAGTTGTTCCGCGCCGTAATAAGCTGTGGGAGCTGGTTTGAGAGCGCGACTTGAGCCTGCAACACATTGAATCGGGGGACGGTGCCCGCCTCGAATCGGTTCGTTTGATCTTGCAATTGGCTCTCAAGCAGACGGACCGATTCTTCCTGTACACCGATGAGTGCCCTATCCAGAAGTACCAGATAAAATTGCTGGCGTACCGTAGCAACCACCTGATCAATTGCATTACGAAAGGCGTAGTAGCTGCTGTCGCGCTGAAAGCTGGCAGAAGTTATATTCGCCGGCACGCGGCCGCCGGAAAAGATGACCTGATTAGCCTCGATCGACAACGAGTAACTGCGTTCCGCGCTAACCACGTTAACGGCCTGGCCACCAGTTTCTGCTCCGCCTATGGTGCTTGGAGCATTGATGTGCTGAAGATGCGGATCCAAATCCTGGAAGCGAGCGTTCGCAAGAACCTGCGGCATCGCTGCCGCCCGCAATTGTATGAACAGTCCTTTAGTTCGTTCAATCTCCTGCCGCGCTCGGAGAATGTCCGGGTTTTGCTGTAACGCGGTGATAATGGCTTGTTCAAGTGTGAACCGCCGCGCGCTAATCCGAGCTTCACCTGGGTTCTCACCGGCGTTCATTTTTATTGCCAGCAATAAAATCGCGCAAAGCGCGATACGGTTAAGGCGATTCATTCGGATGTGCTCTTAGAACAGATTTCCGTTCAGGAAAAGCGCGAATTTAGGCCAGGCGCAGAAGTAGGCTAACACTCCCAGCGGTTGTTGGAAGGATGTTTTGCCTGACAGAAATCATAAATTTTTGTGTAAATTTGCAGCCATGCTTTGTTTTCAGCCGGGGTTAGGTGCGCCATCAATTTCATCAGATTGGCCATCATCTCTTCGCGAATCCGTCGCACCAACGCTGAACCTTTGGAAGTAATACAAACCATCACCTTTCGTCGATCCTGCGCACCACAAGCCCGCGTCACGTAACCGAGATTCTCAAGCCGCGCCACCAGCCCGCTCGCCGCCGCAGTCGTGTGTCCCATCTTTTGTGCGATTGCAGACATCGTTAGCACTTCCTTTTGATCGAGCGCGGCCAGAAGAAAGTACTGGGAGAAAGAAACGTTACCGGGAGCCAGTTCTTTGCAAAGATGCATAAGAAAGCAACGCTGCATTTCCATGATGATGTCGGAAAGCCGTTCCGCATCAGCTCTAGATTGCATAGGTTCGGCCAGCGTCGCTTCCAATTTCACCGCGGTAAGACTAAGGGGTGAGACCAAGGTGTCAACGGCTGGCATGGCAATTAATCCAGTAACAAGACCTCGACCTCGCTCCCGGCGCTCAACTTCTCATGCGGTTTCACGCGTAGTAGAGCATTGGCGCGAGCGAGGCCAAAGAGCGCGTGCGATTCCTGGCGACCAACCACTTTGAATAGCCCGTCCTTTGACTCGCCGCGGAAATAATGCGGCCGTGTTTCGTCACCGGAAATTTCATGGCCAAGCCGGACGCGAACCTGAGGCAAACCAATTTCGGTTGCTCCCATCATCTGCAACAGAACAGGACGCACGAAAATGAGGAAGGTCACAAACGTTGAAACCGGATTTCCGGGAAGTCCGAAAATCCGACATTGGTCGCGTTTGCCGAACAAAAAAGGCTTTCCCGGCTTCACGGCCACGCGCCAGAGATCAATTTCGCCGCCGATCTCTCGCAGTGCTTCGCGGACGAAGTCGCGTTCACCAACAGAAACACCGCCGCTGATAATAGCAGCGTCGTACTGCGTGGCGTCGCGCAACGCCTCGCAAAGGGCCTCGAAGTTATCGCGACAATGTCTTCGCATGCTCAATTTCGCATCTGTTTTATCTACGAGTGCCGCCAGCATCACGCCGTTGCTTTCGAAAATTTGGCCGGCATGTAATTTTTTGCCGGGTGCAACCAGTTCGTCACCCGTCGTCACGATTGCCACTTGCGCACGCTTGCCCACGGTGACCGATCGAATTCCTTGTGACGCAAGTAATGCCAGCGTCGTCGGACGCAATCGATCGCCACGCTTTATGATTTGCTGTCCAACGGCGAGATCCGCGCCCGCCTGGCGCACAAAATCGCCCTCGGAGATCTGTTTGGTACGCACGAGAAGAAAATTACCTTCGCGCTGCGTTTCCTCCTGCATCACCACCGTATTCGCCCCTTTTGGCATCGGCGCGCCTGTGAAAATCCGGACCGCTTCGCCCGCTGACAGAGAAAGATTTTTCGAGACGCCGGCCGGTTGTTCGCCAACAATTTTCAGTCGCGTGTCTTTTGTCGCGGACTCTGCGATGACCGCATAGCCGTCCATCGCCGAATTGTCGAACGGTGGTAGCGGAAGCGTCGCGAACAGATCCGCCGCCGCGAACCGATCAAGCGCATCCCCTAAGAACACCTCCGTCGGCGGCAACGACGAAACCGCTGAAGAGATTTTCTCGAGCGCTTCTTCCTCACTGATCACACGAAAACAGTATTCAACCCGCATTCGCAATAAATGCCAGTCCGGCTCAGGCCAATCCAGAATTCGCCGGTTGGCAACCGCTGATTACCCGGCATATTCCCTGCCGTTAATGCCTGTCCGGCTCGGACTGCCGGTCCGGCTCGGACATTTGGTGAGGTGGCTGAGTGGTCGAAAGCAGCGCTTTGCTAAAGCGCCGTACCCCAAAAGGGTACCGAGGGTTCGAATCCCTCCCTCACCGCTTCCCTAGTAGGCGCACGACGAAGGCGCCTACCTCTCAACGAAACCGGAGGCTGAAGGGGCCGCCATCCTTGGAGCGACGCGGCGCCTGTATGCCCGAATTTCTGGCGTAGGACGCCCCGAGCCAT
>DATELT010000191.1:0-5749 GCA_035276245.1 Chthoniobacterales bacterium | reverse complement strand
CAACGTAAAGCTTCCATTCCGCGCACAAGACCTTTTCTTCCGGCATCGCCGGCGGACTAAAGAGACGTTCTTGTGCCGCCAGCGAATCTTTGGGCTGCGCGCTTTCCGGAATTTGCCGGAGTAATTCTGCCAAAAAGGGATCGAGCTCGCGAATCTCAAGGGCCTCGTTCTGTCGGCAAATTTCCATCAGCCGACTTTCTCGACGGTCGCGAGAAGGAGATAGCCATGTAGTTGCTGGACATAGAGCTCGGCGCGCTCACGCACCCCGCTCCACAAAATGGAACGCCCGTTGTGATGCACCTCCAGCATGTGCTTTTCCGCTCTTTCTCGCGGATAACCAAAAACGCGCTGAAACACCATCGTCACATAGCTCATTAAATTGATCGGATCATTGTGAACGACGACGTTCCACGGCATTGCAACTTCTTCGCTGGTTGCTTCTTGTTTTTTGATTGTCGGCATCTCCACAGCACTGCGCGGGACATGAACGGACAAGACTGCGCGTTGTGCCGCTATATCCTCCCGGGGCCGATTCATGAAAAAAGTTAACACGCAGGCTTTTTCCTTCAAACGGACCTAGGAATCAGTTACCAGTCAGTGCCAGAAGGCGCCGCCCAGATTGCAGACGGCTGCTGCTTGATTGCATACTATCGGCTGCTTCCAAGAACGGTCGTCATCAATTTCTTTTGCAATCGATGCATCTGCCTGCGTTTGAATGGCATCGCGTCATCGAACCCCGCGAGATGGAGCATGCCATGCAGCACGTACAATTGAATCTCTGCGGTAAGATTGGTGTGAAAGATTCGCGCTTGCCTCGCGGCCGTATCCGCGCTGATCACGATTTCACCGTGCTGAAATGTGAGGACATCGGTAGCGTCGGCAATGCCGCAGAATCTTTTATGGAGCGCGGCCATTCGCCGATCGCTCACGATGAGGATATAAATCTGGCTGAGAGACGCGATCTCCGATTTTCGACGCCTGCTTCGCCATACAAGTTTACAAGCAATTCCAGCGAACCGTTGCAACTCGCATGTCGATAACAAAACCCTGCGCTGGGCATTTCGGATGGTTATCAATGGCGGCGAAGGTAATTTCATTCGCGCCGCGCATCCAAAGCCTTCAGCCGCCCATAAAGCTCCTCCAATCGCGGCATCGCCGTCCCCTCTGCCTGAGCGCGGCGCAGCGGTTCTCCCCAAATCGCTTCGATTTCGAGCGCGCGTCCAGCTTCAAAGTCGAGGAGCGTCGATGGTTTGTAGGCTCCCATCGTTTCTGTGCGTTTGATTTGTTCAAGAACGACATCCATCGGTAAATTGTAACCGCAGTACTTCGCTCCCACGACGACTTCGTTCATCAATGCTATCGCAAGTGAGCGAAGGGAATGGTCGCGCAAAATATCTGCAGTCGTGATTCCCCCCGCTGCGATACTCAGGCCATTGAAAGGAATGTTCCAAACCAGTTTGCGCCAATGTTCCTCCATCAGGTTTTCGACTACTCGGCACTTCACCTCACACTGACTGAATTCCCGGGCGACATTGTGCGTCCGCTCTTTAGCTACGCCAGCCAGTTCGCCGAGATTGAAGTGTCCGTAATCGAGATGCTCAATCAAACCGGGTGAAATGCGGTTGAGACAAATGAAACACACCCCGCCCATCACCCGTTCGGCACCGAAATGTTGAGCGAGAAATTCTTCGTTACCCAAGCCATTTTGCAGGGTAAGCAAAATTGTATCCTGATGCAGCAGCGGAGGAATTAACTCGAGCAATGCATCATTGTTTGTCGCTTTGAGCGCGACCAGGACCAAGTCACATGGCCCGATCTGGCTCGAGGTCTGGTAAACTTTCGCTTCGGCAACATGAAAATTTTCTTTCTGTCCGCAGATGCGAAAACCGGAACGTTTAATTTGATCGAACCCGCCTCGGACAAGAAAATGAACATCTCGTCCGCCAACGGCGAGCTTACCACCATAAAAGCTGCCGATCGCGCCCGTCCCGAGAACGGCGATGCGAAGTGGCTTCCATTTCACGCTGGAGGCCGTGTTTCGGCCTGGAAGTTTCGAGTGATTAATCGCGCACCTTTATTAAAGGTAAAATAAGCCCAGGCCCACTGGAAAAGAACGACAACCCGGTTACGGAATCCGACCAGAAACAGGATGTGCACAAACAACCAGGCGATCCAAGCCGGCAATCCGCTCAGGTGGAGCAGGTGCAAATCGGCTACCGCTTTATTGCGACCAATGGTCGCCATACTTCCTTTGTCAAAATACCAGAAGCGCTGCGGCTTTCGGCCTTCGATCATGTTCAGAATATTGCGAGCGGCCTGCCGGCCCTGTTGCATGGCGACCGGCGAAACACCGGGTAGCGGTCTCCCGTCTTTGCCGGCGAGGTTGGCCAAATCGCCGATTACCTGCACCTCAGGATGCCCAGGAATCGTTAGATCGTCCTGCACGATAACGCGGCCAACACGATCGACCGGAACTCCAAGTGACTTTCCGATAAAAGATGCATTATTACCGGCCGCCCAAATTTTTACACGGCACGGAATGAATTCGTCCCCCACCCTCAATCCGGCTTCCGTTAGATCGGTTGCGTACACTCCGGTGCGAATTTCGACACCAAGATCCTGCAATTGTTTCATCGCGCTCGTGCGCAAGTCTTCCGGGAATGCTGCCAGCACCTGCGGTTCGCTTTCAATCAACACCACTCGCGCGCTCGATGGATCGATGTGATGAAAATCGCGCGCTAAAGTATGACGCGAAATCTCAGCAATCGCTCCGGCTATTTCTACTCCGGTCGGCCCACCCCCGATAATAACAAAAGTCATCGCCGCGGCGCGCGCTGCCGGGTCGGAAATTTTCTCGGCGTACTCGAATGCCAGCAAGATGCGCCGCCGAATCTCCACTGCGTCTTCCAAGCTCTTCAGACCGGGAGCGAGACGCTCCCACTCCGGATGCCCGAAATAGGAATGCCGGGCTCCGGTTGCGAGAATCAAGTAGTCGTATTGGACGCTGAGATCGCCCGCGTGAACAATCCGCGTATTCACGTCGACTGATTGAACCTCCGCCAGCATGACTTCGACATTTTTGCCCTTGTGTAGAATGGCGCGGATCGGAGCAGCAATGTCCGCCGGGGAAAGCGCCGCGGTAGCGACCTGATAAAGAAGCGGCTGAAAAAGATGATAATTGGTCCGATCGATGACGGTGAGATGAACCTTTTCGCAAGCCAATTTCTTTGCAGCCTCGAGCCCGCCAAAACCACCACCGACAATCACGACGCGTGGGAGTTTTTCCTCAACCATCGCGACAATGTCGCGAGATCGAAGCTAATCGCAGCAATTTTATTTGAATTGTCCTGAAGACAAATCGCTAATTCCACAATGGTAACCAAGTGCGGCAGTAGCGGATGCCATCACTAAACTCAGCCGTTTTTCTGGGATTGTTCAAGTTTGCTCGATAAGGCGCCTTTTGTTCACCTCTCAGGATTCTTGGGTGCGAGATCCGTTACAATTTTTTCGAAGCGGGGGTCTCCGCGCAGGGAGTCCCAGAACGGGTGCAATTTCAAGTTACCGTAACTTAAGGTGCTTGGGATCTTCAGCGTCGCCGCTATTTGCTCGATGGCGAGATCCTTTTCGCCACACCAGGCGTAAATTACGCCCATATACTTCATCAACTCTGCCCCGTCGATTGAGTCTTTGGTGATCGGCAAGATTTCAATCGCGTGCCGCCCTTCGCGAATTGCTTCGTCTTTGCGGCCGAGGGCTGCGTCGATCAGACCAAGCACGCACAACGCCGGCGCATAACCAGATTGCTCGCTTACCGTGCGCTCGAGTTCTGATTGCGCGGCGAGGAAGCCAGATCGAGCCGTGGCGTCATCGCCTCTGGCGCGGGCGGCCACGCCTTCGCACCAGGAGCGCGGAAAGTTCAAATCGACGGCCGTCCCGCTGTCCGGAATAGCAGCCAAGGCCTCGGTGATCGCCGCGGGATCGCGTTCGCATAACGCAAGATAAAACCATTGGGCCGCCACGTCTGGAGCTGTCGTGGGATTTTCGCTCAGAAGTGTTCGAATAGTTTCGCGAAGAGGATAAGGATCAGCTCGCCATTCAAGATCGACTAAGGCGCGCGTAATCTGCGTATCCAAGTCATGCGGAATTAGAGTGAGCGCACGGCTCAAAGCAGCAGCCATCGCTCGAAACTGTCGGAACTCCTGATAGCTAAGCGCGATCTGTTGGAGAATGAAAAAATTGCGTGGATCTAATGCGAGAGCCCTTTGCAAGCTCCGCGCTGATTCATTCCAAAGTCCCTGGCGCCGGTCGATGTAGCCGGTTAACTCGAAAATATCCGAATTATTCGGTAACGTCAGTTTGGCAACTGCGAGTTCGGCCCGCGCCTTCTCATAATCTAGATAACAACGGTAAAGGAAATCAGCCCGAGCAAGGTGGGCCTCCCCCGCGTCAGGGCGCAGCCGAATGATAGTTTTGAGCACGCCATCCGCGAGGGCCAGACGGGTCGGGGTGTGATCGAGACCAAAAAAATACAGGTAGTTGTGAGCAGCAGCTAGCTGGCAGTAAGCGAGGAAAAAGTCGGGGTCCCGCGCGACCGCTTGATCGAGGAACGAAACGGCTTCACGCAATTTTTCGTTGATTTGGGCATTGAGCGAAATCGTTGCGACAAGCGCCTTCGCGCGGACGTAAAGGCCATAGGCGATGAGATCTTTGGTCGGGCGTTCATTGATGGCGGCTTTCTCCTTCCCCGAAACGGTGGCTTGGAGGTGAGAGAGAATTTGCTGCACAATGTCAGTTTGGATCGCGAAGACGTCAGCCAAATCGCGTTCGTAGCTTCCTTCCCATGCAAGAGCACCACTACGAGCATCTGTCAGCTGCACATTGATCTTAACTTTCTCATCGCTTTGGCGGACATTTCCTTCCAAGATGAAGGCAACACCTAAAGTCTGAGCTATCTCGCGCAAGTTGCGCCGCGTTCCCGCTGCATAGGTGTTAACTGAAGTGCGGTTGATTACTTTGAGGTCCGCTACTTTGGCAAGAGCAGTACGGATGTCATCCTGGACACCATCGGCCAAAAACGCGTTCCCTTTATCTTCGGTGAGATTTTCCAGGGGGAGAACCGCAATACTCTTCTCCGGGAGCACGGCCAGGGCGGTTGCCTCCGGCGATGCGGGTTCGGGCGTCAACCGCCGTGATAAGCTCCAAATTCCAAATCCCATCGCGAGTGTGACGATTCCCAGAAGAGCGGCGGTCAAAAGGTGTTTGCCGCGGCGATTACTATGGGAAGAATCCGGGGCACCTGCATTCGGTTCACGCGTTTTTGAGCCGGGTTTGGCCGGTTCTTCCGAATCCGCAATTTCCTCGGGGTAAACGTTCATCGGCTTGTCAGGGGCAATAGAAACAGAGATTGCGTCGAGTGATTTCCCTGTTTTTCCGAGCAAAATGTGTTCCCAGCGCCCAGCTAATGTCGCGCCTGAGAGATTAGGGGCTATAGGGGAGCCGAGATAAGCCTGGATTCTTCGCCGCAGCCCCGTTGCTTTTCCAAAGAACCGCCCGGGGTTGAGTGGCAGTCTCGACGTAAGTTGTAGCCCTGCGCCGGGCGCGGCTCGAAATTAGCTATAACTGCTGACGTGGTTCCGGCTCTTGACTGACGATCTCATGCGAAACCTGCGCGATCGCCCTGTTGGGCAAAAAATCACATTCGTGATCATGTTGATCTCGGGTGTGGCGCTGCTCTTTGCTTTTGCCGCTC
>DATELT010000190.1:0-6323 GCA_035276245.1 Chthoniobacterales bacterium | reverse complement strand
TGCTTTTCCAGTGCGCGAATAACGGCGGGATAATCAGTGACCTCGACGTTTCGATCGAGCGCACAGATGCCGGCAGAATGCGAAAGCAATTGCGCGAGGGTGATGTCCATCTTCCCGTTCTGTCCAAATTCCGGCCAGAATTCCCAAACGCGCCGTTCAATTTTGATTTTGTTTTCCTGAAACGCGTGCAGCAAACACGCGCTGCCGATTCCTTTAGTGGCTGACCAGACCAGCGCGATCGTGTCTTCGTTCCAGGGTTGCTCGCGCTTTCGATCATGGAATCCCCCGTGCAGATCCAGTATCGGTTCGCCCTTTTGCCAGATGGAGACGGCTGCGCCTAACTCGCCAAAGCGCGAAAAGTTCTCATCAAAAAGTGGCTCAATTCGTTCGCGCAATTGATTGGAGTTCAAGCGCATTGCCGCAATCTGAAGGGACGACCTCGGTGTCGTCCAATTCTTTCCTGTAGGCGCCGACCGCTGCTCGTAACCCGGCGTCACTCCGCAACAGAGGGACTACAGCGTCTCGTGGAGCGGTTTCAAATCTGGATCGCGCTTCGCAAGATCGCGAAACGATGAATCCATTTTGAAGCTAATCTGCAAATGCACCCGCGCATCTTTCAGGTTGCCGAGCAAAACTTCGTAGCAACCCATGTTGTAGTAGTAAATCGGTTCCTTTAGCAGCGCCGTCGGTCCTCGCAGCAAAACTTCCTTTGCCTCTTTGGTTCTGCCGATCTGGTGCAAACAGAAACCAGCATGCAGAAATCCGGCGCTGGCTTGCGGTGCGGCGCGGCAAAGCCGGCGGCTGACGGTCAGGGCACGGGTCCACTGCTTTTTCCGCATCAGATGGTGCAGACGCAATTGGAGGACCTCCGGCCGCCCCTGGTGTTCGTCATCGATCGCGTTCAGTTCCGCGATTGATTCTGTCGTCATGCCGAGTTCGGCGTAACCACAAGCTGCGCGGAATTGTCGTTGGAAAACTACGTCCACGCCATTGAGCATAAGCAGTCCGCTTGCCAAAAAGCCGTAACTGCCGTAGCCACCACGCCTGCTTGACAATTGAAAAAGCAAGGGGGCTGCCTGCTCTCCTATATATAGAGAGCTAGCGGACCTGATAGGTCGATCGTGCATTCGGGTGCTTGATGTTCTTTCAGGCGGCAAAAGCGACAGCATTTAGCTCGCCCGGCCCGGCGGCTGATCCACCCGACTAGAAAAGCTTCTCAAGCTCGCCCAGCCGTTTTTCAAATAACACGATCGTGCGCTGGATCGGCTCAGATGTGGTCATATCGACCCCGGCATCACGCAAAGTTTCCAGCGGAAACTTCGATCCGCCCGATTTAAGAAAGCCGAGATAATTTTCAACTGCATCCGATTCGTCGTTGAGGACGCGCTGGGAGAGAGCCACGGCCGCCGAGAGTCCGGTGGCGTATTTGTAAACGTAAAAGGCGCTGTAAAAATGCGGAATTCGCAGACATTCGAGCTCCAGCGCGGCGTCGATAACAACAGTATCACCAAAGTAGGCATCGACTAATTTGCGGTACTCGCTCTTGAAAACGTCGAGAGTAAGGGCGCCGCCGGCTTCTTCGATGGCATGAATTACTTTCTCGAACTCGGCGAACATGGTTTGGCGATAAAGCGTCCCGCGAATGTCATCGATCTGCCGATTGATGATGTAGGCGCGCATTTTCGGATCGCTCGTTTGTTCTAAAAGGAAATGGGTGAGGAGTTCTTCGTTAAAAGTGCTCGCAACTTCGGCCAGAAAGATGGGGTAATCGTAATCCTGAAAGGGCTGCGATCTGGCGGCGAACCAGGAGTGCATAGAGTGTCCGGCCTCGTGTGCGAGAGTATAAACGTCGGCGAAGACGTCCTTCTTGTAATTCATCAGGATATACGGTGGCGCGTGATAACTGCTGGAGGAAAAGGCGCCACTGCGTTTTCCCTTCGTCTCGTAACGATCGCACCAGCGGCCATGCAGGCCACTGGCCAGTGCATGGGTGTATTCATGGCCAAGCGGTGCCAATGAAGCAATGACTTTATCGATTGCCTCATCAAAGCTGATCTGAGTTTCAATTTCCTGAACTAACGGGACATAGGTATCGTAAGAATGTAGCTCATCAAGGCTAAGAACCCGCCGTCTCAGCCGATAATAGCGCAGGAGCGCCGGAATGCCTTCACGCACCGCCTTGATCAGACCATCGTAAACTGCAACCGGGATATCATCTTTGAAAAGGGAGGCCTCGAGCGCGCTCGGGAAATTTCGCGCCCGCGCGCGGAATATATCTGCCTTGACTGAATAAGAGAGAGCGGAGGCAAGCGTAAACCTATGATCCTGGAATTCGTCGTAGAACTGCTTGAAAGCACGCTCTCTTAGAGCGCGGTCTCGTCGCAGCAGAAACGAATTGAAGGTGCTTTGCGTGAGTGGCTTTTCGCGCCCGTCAACATCGATGAGGGCGCCGAATTTCATATCGACATTGGTCAGCTGCGAGAAAGCGTCGTCATATCCATCGAGGGCCACGGCGCCGAGGGCGAGTAGGCGTTCCTCACGCTCACTCAAGATATGCGGCCGCATCCGCCGAATTTTGTGGAGCGCAATCTTCCAATCCTTCAAAGCTGGATCAGCGATGAACTGTTGCCAGCGTCCGTCGTCAATGGCCTGAATTTCCGGCACGACAAAAGCGGAAGCTTCCGCCAGTTTCGTCATCAGATTCTGCAACTGCCCAAAACGCGCGAGATAATCGTTGTTCGCGCTGTCTTCCGCCAGTTGCAGCGAAGCGAAGTGATAAACGCGCTCGATTTTCAAATCGAGCTGCTTTTCAAACTCGAGCACTTCCGCCAGAGTTTTTGCCGATTCTCCGACACGGCCCCTCCACTTCGAGATTTCTGGAAAGGTCCGCGTGATCCACGCCACATCCTCATGCCACTTGCTCACATCGACGAACAAATGGGTCAGGTCCCACTTGTCGGAATCGGGGATGTCACCGCGTGTTGGTATCGTGTTTTCTCCCATAAATACTTCGACAACTACCGAAGGCCCGCTTCGCCTTTCTTGTGAATGGCTGGCCCTTTCATGGTAATTTTTTCTGGCGCGTCCTCGACATCAATACGTGGACAGCTATCGATCCATTTCACGCCGTCACCCACGGCCCAGCGCACTGCATTCCGCAGAACGAGCCGGACATTCTTATTATAATAGATGGGATAGGCTTCATGGCCGGGCCGGAAGTAAAAGATTTTGCCGTTACCGCGTTTCCAGGTGCAACCAGAGCGGAAAACCTCGCCTCCTTCAAACCAGGAAATGAAAACAATGTCCTCTGGTGTCGGTACCGCGAATGGTTCGCCATACATTTCCGCGTTCTCGATTTCGAAATAGCGATCGATGCCGCGTGCGATCGGATGTGCAGGATTGCAAACCCAGAGCCGTTCTTTTTCGCCGGCTTCGCGCCAGATAATAGAGCAACTGGTGCCCATGAGTCGCATGAACGGTTTGGAGTAATGCGATGAGTGGAGAGCAATGAACCCCATTCCCTCCCAAACTCGGGTCAGAACACGGTCGACTACTTCGTCAGCGACTTTGCCATGGGCAGCATGTCCCCACCAGACAAGCACATCGGTGTTTTCCAGAATATCGGCGGTTAAGCCGTGTTCCGAATCGTGCAGCGTCGCGGTGCGGACTTCGCAGTCGCTATCTTCTGAAATGGCGTCAGCAATGGTGCGGTGCATTCCATCGGGATAAATTTCGGCGACGATTGGGTTCTCACGCTCATGGACATTCTCGCCCCACACTGTGACACGTATTTGAGAATTCATGGCGAATAGCAGCTAGTCGAAATTTTTCGGATTATCCTTCGCGAATCCGTACCGCGATCCTGCCGCGTCATCATCGGTACAGCATCGTTCGCTGACTTTGTTGTGTCGAGCGAAGTCGAGGCATCTCTGATCATTCTGCCGGAAATAGTTAGAGATTCCTCGACTGCGCTCGGAATGACAAAGATTGTATGGCTGGATGACGCGCGATCTTCTTCATCGCGCGAATCAGTAGCTCGCGGCCCGGCGAAATTTTGTGCCAGGGTGATGCGCCGCTCGGATGCGGCAATGGAATCAAATCAAATTTCACCTCTCCATGGCTAACAAGAAATGAGCGGCCAATAACCGCGTCGAGTTTCTCGCAATCGATGAATTGCGTGATTGCGAGTCTCCCAACCGGAATGACAAGACGCGGTCGGAGAATTTCGAATTCGGCTTCCATCCAACCGGAGCAATTCCGAATTTCTTCCGTTGCAGGGATACGGTCGCTTCCGCCAGGTGCTTTGCCCGGGAAACAGCGAATGGCGGCAGCAAAATAAATGCGCTCGCGCATTGTCGCTTCATTTAAGCCGCAAAATTCTTCGAACCACCGAAACAATGTCTTGCCGGCGGTGTGCGCAAACGGGCGCTTCAACGTTGGTTCGCGAACGCCCGGAGCCTGTCCGATGATCATAACGTCGCTAACGATTGCGCCGCCGGACACAGGCGGAGGGATCACTCGCGGACAACGCCGGCACCGGCGGAGACGCGCCACATGATTTTCCAACAACCTCTTCCGGCGAGAGTCCACTATCTCCAAGAGAATGCAGCACGGGCAATCGGGGTCAATTGTCCCTAATTGCGAGTCCGATGCAGGCGATTGAGATCAAATCGCCTACCTGCGAAACAGAGAGAAAATCAAACTCAGAACGATGCTAATAATGATGCAAGTGACGACCGGGAAATAGAAAGCGCTGTTTCCTCGTTCGACTCGGATGTCGCCGGGCAAACGTCCCAGCCAACCCGGACCGATGCCTGTCCAAAGCAGAACGCCAAGAACGACGATCACGAAGCCAACAATGACGAGCAATTTTCCGAGCTCAGGCATACGTTAATTTCGCATGAAACATCTGGTAGGGCGAGACTCAGTCGAGCCGGAGCAAACCGGGTATGCGCCTACAGAAAGTTGCGAACGCGAACGCCGCAAATGACATTCAAATACAATGGCAGTGCAATTTCGTGATTATTACGAGACGCTCGGTGTGTCGAAGACCGCGAGCGAAGACGAGATCCGGTCTGCCTTTCGTAAACTTGCACGCAAATATCATCCGGATGTCGCCAAGGATAAAAAGACGGCGGAGGAGAAATTTAAGCAGATCAATGAGGCTTACGAAGTTCTAAGCGACCCGGAGAAACGCCGAAAATACGACCAGTTAGGCGAACATTGGAATCAGCCCGGCGGCTTTCAGCCACCGCCGCAATGGGGCGGCGGACAACCAGGTGATTTTCGCTGGGGCGGCGGTCAGGACGGCGGTGTCGAGTTTGAATTTGGCGGCACCGGTTTCAGCGATTTCTTTGAAGCCTTTTTCGGTGGTGGTCGTGGTCGATCGGCCTTCGGAGGGTTCGGACAGCGCGGCGCCGTGGCGGAACGCGGCCACGATGTCGAAGCCGATATCATGGTGACCCTAGAGGAAGCATTGCATGGTTCGACGCGACAGGTTTCGTTGCGACGCGCTGGTTCGAAGAAAACCGAAACGTATCAGGTAAAAATTCCGCGTGGTGTGCGTGAAGGACAACGCATACGTCTGGCGGGCCAGGGCGAGGCTGGCGAGCGCGGCGGCAAAAGTGGCGACCTGTTTTTGCGCGTGCGTCTGGCGCGACACCCGGATTTTTCGGTGGAAGGTAGTGATCTCGTGCACGAAGTGAAAATCGCGCCGTGGCAAGCAGTGTTGGGCGATCAACTGATTGTGCCGACTTTGGAAGGGAATGCGCGTCTAAAATTGCCGCCGGGGACGCAAGGTGGACAACGTTTTCGTTTACGCGAGCGCGGTCTGCCGGGCGTTTCAGGTCAGCGCGGTGATTTATATGTCGTAGTGCAAATTGCCGTGCCGAAAAAATTAAGTGAGCGCGAACGAGAACTCTGGGACCAACTCGCCCACTTGCACGGCCGCGAAAAATCCGATTAAACAACGCGATGAAGATTTCGCTCGGATCCGATCACGCCGGTTTCAAATTGAAAGAAAAAGTCAAAGCCTTACTCGGCCAGCTTGGACACGAAGTGAAAGATGCTGGAACATTCGCGGCCGAGCCTTCGGTAGATTATCCGCTTTTTATTCGACCGGCTGCGGAATCGGTTGCGCGTGGCGAATGCGAACGTGGAATTGTTTTCGGTGGCTCCGGCAATGGCGAAGCCATGGTCGCGAACAAAGTGCACGGGGTGCGTTGCGCTCTGTGCTGGAACTTGGAAACCGCGCGGCTTTCCCGCCAACATAACGATGCCAATGTCCTGTCTTTGGGTGAGCGAGTGATCGAAGAAAATCTCGC
>DATELT010000189.1:0-2022 GCA_035276245.1 Chthoniobacterales bacterium | reverse complement strand
TAGAACAACAATGCGCTTCGGTTTCCAGTCGCCTTCTATCGTTTCGCACGCACCTCCGCGGATAATGTATTTCCCGCCGTATTGCCCCACCGTCGCGGCTGCCTGCTTCTTGTATTCTTCGTAGCCGACAGGATCGGTGACTTCGACCTCGACAATGATGTAGGCTGACATCGGTTAAGTTGTCGCCAAAGCTTCGCGTCGCGCAATCACAATTCGCGTAATGATGGCCGCTACCAGACAGATGATGCCACCGAACCCCAGTGCAAACGGCGTTCCCAACAAATTTGCGACTGCTCCGGCTTCGATGCTGCCTACCGGGATCATCATGCCGAAGACAAGTGACCAAATACCCATCACCCGCCCGCGCATTTCATCAGGCACAATGGTTTGAAGAGTCGTGTTGGAGGTCGCGAAAAACAGCAGCATGCCGAATCCGGCGAAGAACAGGCATCCTAACGAGAAGTAGAAATTGCGTGTGAACGCAAGCGTGATCACGGCGGCGGAAAACAGATAAATACCGCCAAAGGCAAGTTTCCGTGCCGTCACGAGGTGGCCGTAAGCGGCAACGAGTAGCGCGCCGATCAGCGCACCCCCGCCGCTCGCCGAGATCAAAAGGCCATAACCATTGGCGCCGCGTCCGAGAACATCGCGCGCGAACGCCGGCATCAGGACAGTGTAGGACCAACCGAAAACGCCCACGGCAAAAAAGAGAGACAAAATCGTCCGAACACGCTGATGTTGAATGGAATAAACGATACCACTCCAGGCGTGTTCCAGTGGCGAAGTGTGAATGATTGGCCGCTTCAATGGCGGCAGCTGCATCATCATGAGACCGGCGATGACCGCGATGAAGCTTATGCCATTGAGAAAAAAACAGATCGGAATTCCAACTGTGCCAATCATGAGGCCCGCAATGGACGGACCAATTACGCGGGCGCCATGGAAAATCGAGCTGTTGAGCGAAATCGCATTGAGCAAATCCTCGCGGCTCGTCATCTCCACGGTGAAGGCTTGTCGCGCCGGAATGTCGAATCCCATGGCAATGCCATTGAATGCTGCAATGACCATGATGAATGAAGCAGAGGCGAAGCCGGCCCATGCACCGGCAGCGAGCACGAAAGCGCAAAGCATTTGCGTCGTTTGTGTGCCGATGAGGATCGATCGCTTTGAATAACGATCCGCCAGCGAGCCACCCCACAGCGAGAAGATCATCATTGGTGCGGACCCGATGGCGGCGACGGCGCCTAAGAGGAATTTGGAGCCAGTAATCTCGTAAACGAACCAGCTCATTGCGGTTTGTTGCAACCATGTGCCGATGAGGGAGACGAGCTGGCCGTAGAAAAATAGCCGGTAATTGCGATGCCGTAGCGCGCGAAAAGTCGTTCGCCAGCTGACTTCGCCGACCGGGACGCGTCGTGCGCGTCCGGTAAGGTCCTCGGGAATGCGTGCAGTTTCGGTACGCCCCACGCGCCGCTAGCCAGTCATAATCTGATCGATCTGCGCGAGATCATTCGCAGTCAGTCGCCAATTCACTGCTTTTGCGTTGCCACGGACTTGTTCGGGCTTGCTTGCACCTGCGATGACTGAGGCAACCGGCTTGTGCGAAAGCAACCAGGAAAATGCCAACTCCAGAATGGTATGGCCTTTCGATTCAGCGAATTCGATCAGCGACTCGACGATCGCCAGATTCTGCTCCGTAAAGACTTTGGGTCCCCAACCATCCGCCGCACGACTCCCCTCCGGCAACTTCCCGTCTTTGCGGTATTTCCCAGTCAGCAACCCGCTCCCTAACGGGAAATAAGGGAGAAACGCCAGCCGACGGCTTTCACATTCCGCCAGCACCCCGTTCGTTTCCGGCTGGCGATGGAAAAGACTGAATTCGTTTTGAACGCTGGCGAATTGGGCGCCGCCCTGTGAGGCATCCGCGGCTTTCCGTATCTGGCCAACGGAAAAATTGGAGCAACCGATCTCAAGAACTTTTCCCGCGCGCACGAGTTCATCAAGTGCGCTCAGTGTATCGGA
>DATELT010000188.1:0-10987 GCA_035276245.1 Chthoniobacterales bacterium | reverse complement strand
CAAAGCGAGGCAGAACGTCACTCTATTTCGACAAATTCGACAGGACAGGGTGGAGTGTTCTAACGCACCGACTCAAACCCCATTCTCTCAACATCCTCGCCCGTAATAGGCACGGAGAAGCGCCTTAGGCACCGGTAAAAGTGTTCTCATTAACGTTCTCACTGGCCATTTCCAACCGCCAGGAAATTGGGATAAGTATCTTATTGTAAGTAACTTAAGCGGGTGAAGGGAATCGAACCCTCGTGTCCAGCTTGGGAAGCTGGCGTTCTGCCATTGAACTACACCCGCAAAAATGAAGGAGTGAAGGTGACTAGTGAAAGGTGAATAGTCAAAGCTATATATGAAATTCCCGACAGGCTCGCGTCGACGAGCATGGAGAGAATCATTTGGACCACGACAGAGGCGTGAACACAGCCAAAACTCTACCAGCGGCGCAATTGTTCGGGGAGCGGACACCTCGCGCAGTCGGAGACATCACGGAGACAGAAGTCTTCGTAGATCTGCAGCAGTCCCTGTTGCCCGGCCAGCGTGCGAACGAAATCACGCTGCCGCGGGTCTCCGGCAAACAAGCGTGCCGCTGCAATTCGCGCCGCCTGGTTGGAGAGTTGGGCGCGCAGTGTTTTGTAATCAATCCACACTTCGCGCCCGTCATTAACCGCCAGGGGATAAATCACGTTCGCCAAGATTTCAGCGGCGCGGGATTCTCCGATGAGCGCAACCGGACTCGACGCATTTCCGGCCGCTAGCGTGTAATGATGATTCCAGAAATCGTGCTGCAAATTTGTTAGGAAGGATACTACCGCTGCAGCCTCGCCACCACGCGCTAGAGACACAACTTTTTTCCATTCCGTCACCAAAGCGACGAGCGCGCCCAGTCGCCGATGCGGATGATTGAGCGGACGGGCACCACTCGTTTTCCAAATTTTCGGCGGCAAAACCAGCCGCGAAAATTGTTCTCGGTATTTCCACCAACGATTCCAGAGGAAACGCAAGTAAGTGCGCGTCGATTTTCGGACCGCGTCCAGATCGGGCGCATCGAGAAATCCGGCGACACCGAAAAGCAGCGCTTCGCTGTCCTCCGGTAGCTTGCGCAGGAAAGTCACCGGCAAGCGTTGTGTGAGCAATGTGAATGGCAGTTGATTTTGTTTGTAGCCAAGCGCCTCTGCTACGGCCTGGAACAAAACCTCGTCGCGCCCATGTGCTTCGATGCGCTGCCGGAGCCGATTCGCTTTCTGTTGCAAACGAAACTTCGCAGCCCCCTCAAGAATGCTGGTGACGCGTTCTGTCGCCAGATTTCTCAGAGGAGCAACACAGCGACCGGCGTGCGCCAGCGGCACCATTCCAGTTGCGGCATCGCGCAGCGAAGCGAGATCGAGTTGAATCTGCGGGACGTTGCGGTGATTACTGGTGCGAGCAAAGAATTCCACTTCGCTTTGTTCGAGAAAGATGTGGAGAATCGCGTCATCGAACGCCGGATTGGTAGCGTGGCCGTGCAGTTCCCAATTGCGATCGAGCAAATCGATTTCGATCGCACCGTGCAGGACGGGCCCATCTGATATCTGGATAGCAGCGTCCTGAAAGTCGGGACCGGCCTGGTGGTTCCAAAAACCGAATTGTACGATTTCGACCCGCTCGCCGGTTAACGTCCGGAATTTCCGCCCAAATTCACCCGCGAACCAGCGTGCTTGCAGTTCGAGTTCGTTCGGAGTTTTCGGCAACGCGAACAACGGTCGCTCGTCCACACGGGCGCTTTCTTGCCGCATCTCAGCGTAGCGATTGATCGAATGCATGCTACAGGCTCTTTTAGCCTACTCGTCAAGACACGACCATTTCGAATGGCAGGTACATGGCGAATGACGAATGTCTAACAACAAGGAATGACGAAATCCTAATGACAAGTCGTTGACTGGGCCGGCTCATCGCTTCGTAATTCGACATAATTCGTCATTCGTGCTTTGTCATTCCAACGGAAACTGCTGCTACTCCTTCAGTTTCTGCAGACGGGCGGGCCCCACGCATCAGATTTTCCCGTAAATATTCCCCGATTCTTTCCACCTCCGCCGCCCGCGATCGCGGAAAAACGAAGGAATATTTTGCGCCGCGCCCCCCGGCCGGAAAGATGACCAGGTTTTCGGAAAGAAACTTCGGTTCGCGCGCGATGGTCATGCCCTCAAGCTCGATTGTTTGCGCGACCGGTTTCGATCCCTTACCTCCCACGAAGGTCAACTTGCGTGGCTCTTCGTTAGTGGCGACGAGCGCACCGAATAAGTTGGGCGCGATTCGCCGGCCACGCCCGCTCGCGCAGGGCACAGCCCAGGCAATCGTTTCACCGAGGAGGTTTCGTTTACTGAAAATGGGCGCCAGTTTTGCCGGTAGGTTCAAGGGCAACGTTGTTTCCCGATGAAATGAGGCTGGTTCGTTCAACTTTCGCCAAATCAGCCACAGTTTTACTCTGGTCCCGCGCAAAATCTTTGGAGCAAAATAGAAGAACGCTCCCAGCGCGATCAGGAAAATCGAGAATGCCATCACCGGATGGTAATGCAACAAAGCGAGCCCACCGACGACGACGGCGTCCTCGCCGATGCTGAGCGCAATGTTCGAAAACGGTTCTGGCGACGTGTTGGACAGAAGCCGGGTTGTTGCCTTCGCTGTGTGAGTAGCGAGCGCGGTAGTGCCCGCGAGTAGCGCGATAACGACATCGAGCATTGGGGTAGGATGCCCCAGCACTTGAATGGCGAGAAGTGCGCCGCCGATCGGCCTAATGATGGTGTGAACCGCGTCCCAGATCGAATCAATCCATGGTATTTTGTCGGCGAAAAATTCGAGTAGAAAAAGAACGCCGGAAATAGTGATAACAATTGGGTCGCCAAGAACGGAGAGGGATTGATACTGCGGTGCCAGAACGATCCAGTGGAAATGAATGGCAAGGCCGGTGGCAAAAACGGTGAGATATAGATTGAGCCCCGCCAGACAAGCCAGCCCGAGCGCGACACTCAGCAGATTCAGCCGTTCCACCAGATACTAATTAACGGCCATCCAGAGCGAAGTCGAGGGTTCCTGCTCTGCTCAGATTCCGAATGAAAGGCACCGCGACCTCTTTTACAAGGTCCCTCGCTATCCTCGGCGCGACGGTTGCTGGGACCTGATCGCACCTCTACAGTCGCTCCCGTGTTAGATATTCGAATTGTTCGCGAACAGCCGGACATGGTTAAGAGCCGGCTCGCGCTTCGCGGAACTGGCGATGAAGCCAAAATCGACGAATTGCTTCGCGTTGATGCAGAACGCCGCAAGACCGAGACGGCATTACAAGCTCTTAATGCCGAACGCAACAAACTTAGCAGGGAAATTGGTGCAATGCGGATGAAGGGAGAGGATTCTGTCCAACAGGAAGGTCGGGTCCGCAAAATCGGCGACGAAATCATCCGATTGAACGAAGAAGTAAATCGGTTCGATGCCCAACAGCGCGAGATGCTGTTGGAGATACCAAATCTTCCGCACCTCAAAGTGCCTGTTGGAAAAGATTCCAGTGCCAACCCGGTAGTGCGATCGTGGGGAGCGAAACCGAAGTTGGACGCGCCGCTCGATCACCTAACCATTGGAACAAATCTCAAGCTATTTGATCTTGAAAGGGCGGCGAATTTAAGCGGCAGCGGCTTTATTTGTTTCACCGGCGCTGGGGCGCGCCTGGAGCGAAGTTTGATCCACTTCATGCTCGATCTGCACAGCCGCGAGCATGGTTACGAAGAGATGAGCCCGCCATTTTTGGTCCGGCGCGATTGCATGATTGGAACATCGCAACTGCCGAAGTTCGAAGCCGACATGTACGGGCTGGAAAATAATCAGCTCTTTCTGGCGCCGACTGCGGAAGTGCCGGTGACGAACTTCCACCGCGAAGAAATTCTCCGCGGGGATGAGCTGCCGAAAAAGTACGTCGCCTACACACCATGCTTTCGACGCGAAGCGGGTTCAGCTGGCCGCGAAACGCGTGGTATCCTTCGTGTCCATCAGTTCGACAAGGTGGAGTTGGTTAAAATCAGTACCCCAGAAAGTTCGGATGAAGAGCATGAAAGGCTGACCGTCGATGCCGAGAGAGTTCTGCAACTACTCGGGCTGCATTATCGGGTCATTGAACTTTGCGCGGGAGATCTTGGCTTTGGCTCGACGAAGACTTACGACATCGAAGTCTGGTCGCCGGGGCAGAATGCGTATCTGGAAGTTTCGAGCTCCTCAAATTTCAGTGATTTTCAGGCGCGGCGGATGAATTTGCGATACAAGGATGCAAAAGGGCAAAACCGCTTTTGTCATACCCTGAACGCGTCCGGAGTCGCCTTGCCACGATTGTTCGCCGCACTCATCGAAAATGGTCAGCAGAAAGATGGCTCAGTTCGGCTGCCGGAAAAACTGCTGCCCTATTTTGGCGGCGGCCAGATTCGGTAATTATGCGGCGGCGCGCCGGTCGCAAATAGCCATTGGCCCTCGCATCCAATGCGCGTCTCGCTTTAGAGAGACTACAATTGTAAGTCGAGTTGTTTGCGATCTTCCGCTGACATCGCCGCTTCAGGCAACGGGAGTTCGTAACCGAGACGCTCGGCCAACCGTTGCGCGCTTTCCAAGGCAAAGCCTTCAAAGTGATTGTTCAAATAGGCGTAGACCGTCCGAACATCCGAAAGTTGTCGCTCGATCTTTAAAGCCCAACTCTCCATTGCCGCTTCGCGTTTCCACAACAGTTTGCCGTAGCGATGCTGGTGTTTGCCGTCACGGTCGTATTTTGTCGTGTAGTCGCCCAGCAGACGGACGTAGAGAAAATCGGTCGTGCGCGGCTGAAATTCGAAGGGCGCGAGATTGCGCTCGTTTAAGGGCGAGGTGTCGGCCCACACCCAGCAGATGCGGTGTTTTTCCAGCAAATGAATGAATTGCGGACGGTGCCAGCCCGGATGCCGAAACTCGATGGCAAAACGAAAATCCCGCGGCAATTGTTCGACGAACGACCGCAGCGGGACTTTCCCTTCCTTCGGGAGAAAGGATGGTGGCAATTGGATCAGGATGATGTGTAACTTGGGTACGAGCGCTTCGATCGCGCGTAGAAATCCATTCAACTCTGCTGAGCAATCGCGCAGTTTGCACTGGTGCGTAATCTCGCGCGGCATTTTGCAGGAAAAGCGAAAATGGGAGGGCGTGATATCGAGCCAGCGTCGCACCGCGTCAGGCCCCGGGGCCGAATAAAAGGTCGAATCGATTTCGACGGTCGGGAAATGACGCGCGTAAAATTCCAGCCAGCGTGATTCCGGCAAATCCCGTGGGTAGAAGACCTCCCGCCAATCTTCAAAACTCCAGGCGCAGGCACCGATCCGGATTTTTTGCTGTTGATTTAAATTCACCCGGCTAACGTTACTTCAGACTTGAGCGAACGAAAAAGCACCAAGGTTGTCCAAAAACCGCCCTCGGGTGTCTGGTTTTTGGGCCGAGTTGGCTTGACTGGAGCACCTGTGCAAATACCCTCCCACGTTTAATGCAAATCCGACTGTTTACTTTGGTAATTGGGGCGCTCTCCCTCGCCACGTCGGGGCAGGCGTCTATCATCTTCCGACCGGGCGAAAAAGTGAAGTATGTCGCTCCCGGCGAGGAGGAAGTGAGCGGCAATGCGCAGCGTCTGTATGAAATCGCGCAGCAAGCCGAGAAAAAAGGGGATAAAGGCCACGCCATCAAAGCCTATGCTCAACTCTTGCGGAAATATCCCCACGATGCATTGGCACCATCAGTTTGCTACCGGGGGGCCCAGCTAATGGAGGAGACCCATGACTACATTCACGCCGCCAACACTTATCGTATTCTTGTGGAAAAGTTTCCGAATAGCCCCAACTTCGACGCAGCGATCGAAGCTCAGTTTCGTATCGGCGAAATGTACCTTTCCGGGAAGAAAGTAAAGTTGATGGGAATTCCGATTGCCGCCTCAATGGATCGCGCGGTTGAAATCTTTGCTGCTATTGTTCGCACCGCGCCTTTTGGCAGGTACACGGCACGAGCCCAATTTGATATTGGGCTGGCTCGGCAAAAACAGCACATCAATGACGCTGCAATTCAAGCCTATCAAGCCGTGATCGATAAATTCCCAAACGACCCGATTGCGGCCGATGCGCAATATCAAATCGGATATATCTGGTACGAAGCAGCGCGCCGTGGCACGAATGATCGGGCCGCAGTTGAAAAGGCCCAGACCGGATTTGAAGATTTCCTGTTTCGCTATCCCAAGAATGAAAAGGCGGCGCAAGCGCGCGAAAACCTTCAGCACCTGCAGGAGAGGTCGACTGGGGATGCCATGAAGATCGCGCACTTCTATGACAAGAAGAAGTCGTATCGCGCAGCAGTGATTTACTACAATGAAGTAATTCGCGAGCAACCGGGTTCTGCAGCGAGCGCTGAAGCCCAAAAACGCGTTGACCAAATTCGCGCGAAAGTCGGCCCGGCTGCCCTCCAGCCCGCCGTCGCAGTGGCAGAACAAAAGAAAAAACAGGTTGCATCGCGCGGGTCATCCGGCAACACGCGCCCGGCCTTTCACAATGGCGACGCCGAAGTGGCGCCCCTCCCGCCGCCGGAACAGGATTCGAACCTGCCGCCGCCGGCGTCCCTTTCATCGCCGACCACGACTGCCCCGGAGCCCAGTCCCAGTCCCGAGTCATCTCCCGCTCCCGAGACTTCCGCAACGCCTGAGCCGTCCGCCGCGCCAGATTCCGCCGCTTCGCCGGCGCCGTGAAATATTCTTTTATCGCGGTCTTTTTGCTTTTAACCGGCTGTCTCGGCTACCACGTGGGGCCGGTGAAGCCGAGCGTGCTCCGGGATGTCCACGTCATTGCGGTGCCGACCTTTGAAAACAAAACCTTGCTGCCCCGGATCGAGGTTCTCATTACCGACAGTGTGATCAAACAACTGCAGCAGGATGGCACTTACAGGGTCGCTAACGAGAATAATGCCGACGCTGTTTTAAAGGCTGAGATTACTGAGATCAGCCGCGCGCCCGCGCGATCCGTGCGCGGAAATGTTCTCGCCACGACGGAGTTCAATCTCATCATGCATGTGAAATATAAACTGGAAACGTCCAGCGGCACCGTCCTCATGCCTTCGGCAGAGGTCGTCGGCACCACCAGCTTTTTCGTTGGGACTGATGTTACGACAGATGAGCGACAGGCGCTGCCGCTGGCAGCGGAAGAGCTCGCAATTCACCTCGTCACTCAGTTAAGCGAAGGCTGGTGAATCCTCGTCTCGACGTCGCCGCTGATGCCTCGGCGCGAGAATTGAATGGCCGGGAGTAGAGCCGGTTGATGTCGAGATTGGCAGCGTCGACACGTTGGCGACAAAATATCCGCAGGTTGCCGATGATCTGCCCACCTTCCCGACACCGTAGGCGACTGCCTGCGGTAAGGTTCTCGCGGGGGCTGCGCACCGATTGCAGCGCGCGCCTCGTTGCTGCTGCTACAGGCCGTAGCGAGCCGGCCACTCCGCAGCCCGTCCCCCGAGATAGCGCGCGCAGGTCCTTAGCTCGCGTGCGAAAAATTGCGCGATGTGAGTTTGCAATTCAGCACTCAAGGGCAGCTTGCTCTTGTCTTCGTTCACTTTCGCCGTCGGTTTGACTTTTGCTTTCGACGGGTCGCCGCCAAGAAACTGAATGATTTCCGCCCGTAACGCAGCAGGGCGGCTCTGCAGATCGTCGAAAAAATAAACTCGCATCTGCTCTTCGGGAACATGGCGGCGCCAGCGCGCCACCGTCATGCTCGGAAACGAGTGCACAATAATGTCTGGATGCAGTAAGCGCTTGCCGGCGACATTGCGATCCGAGACGTCAAACGGCGAAAGGCCGCCATCCTTCACGCCAAGGTTAATGGCTGACCAGGCGCGTTCCACCGGGTCGCGAGCGATGAAAACAATTTTTAAATGCGGAAAAAAACTCATCGTTAGCGCGATGATTTCTTCCGGAAGTGTGCTGTAGCGCGGAGTAATATCGCCCGAGAGTAGCTCTTCCTTTGGTGCAAAGAGTTGCCCATAACGCTCTCGTTCGATGAAAGGCGTGCTGCACAGCGCCTCCATCGCCGCCAGGAAAGCCTTATCCCGCTGATCCCGAAAAGCGATTTTCCCCCATCGAGAACGGTCAGGATGCCTGCAGCAACACATCTGGTCGAAATACTGGAGTTCTTTCACCGGAGGCATCCAGAATTCCGGATGTGAGTCAAGTTGACAATACAACCAACTGGTACCGGCTTTTTGCGCGCCAATGCACAAGAAATCCGGTCGCCCTTGACTCCTAGATTTGGAAGCGAGCCTATCGAGAGAAGGAATGCGCTTTTTCCGTAACCACGTAAGCCGCACGATCAACCTTATGACAGACAAAACCGAATAAGGCAAGTACAACGCGACCTTACATGTTTGCGCACTCGCGCGATGGACAGACGGGGCATCAAAGTGGCAAACGGTTACTCAGCACTACAGTAGGCGGGCCCCGACAAAAAAAGCAAAAGCCGAGCACGAGTGTTTTACTTGGCGCTGGCAAAACAAGTGAAGAGCGAGCGAAGCCAAAATTCGGCATCACCCAAAGGCGATCGGACTTTTCAATCTGGGACAGAGTCGGATTTTGCCGGCTAATTCCAGCAGTTACCGATAATTTTAAGGAAGGCTTTTGACGCCGCTTTCTTCCAAGAAGTCGATGGGTAAATATCGTCGCCCAAGCGAAACTGGCGTATCGGGGTTCTCACGATGCCAGCGTGGCGATTTTCCGGTCAGTGCGAGGAATCGGTTTGATGTTCCAATACTCACGCGCCGCGCTCGCTTCCACAACGTCGAAGTAATGCCGCATCGAAGGTTCTGCGCACCCGCCCGTTTACCGCCGTCAGGTAGCTTACGGTGTAGTTTTTCCGGTCGCGGTTTTAACTTCATAGATTTTGACGGTTGCGCTACCCTTTTTGACCAGCAACGGAAAATCGGGAGTTTCGGGTGTGACATTGCGTTTCATTTTCGCGACTTGGATGTCATGCAAACGTCATGTAAGCGCTATTTTTGAGGGCGTTTCGATCTTAAACTACGAGGCTTGTGAATCCTCATGAAAGGCGAGGAGCACCTGTGGGGAGTCCTCAACGACAAGCTCGATACGCTGCGCGCCACCAAACAAGTGACGGAAGCAATTCGAGTCGGTCAAAGCGCGTTGGAAATAGCAAAGCGGAGTTTCGGAATGGCCGATATCAGGCTGGCGCAGAGCTACGAGAAACTAGGGCTATTGCACGAGCAAAAAGGCGATCGCTCTGGGGCTAAAGCGTATCTGGTAAACGCTCATCGCATTCTGTCGCGGCTGCAACCGGCCGATGGCCGAGCTATTTTCCATTCTTCTCGACGACTGGCTCAGCTTTGTAATGAGCTTGGTCAGATCGAAGAAGCGATCGACTTTTATGAGCAGGCCGTTGCCGCCGCGCCGCAAGTCCCTGAGTTACCCTTCTCGGATTTGGGCGCGTTGCTGAACAATGCTGCTCTCATCTGCCGCAAAGCCGGCCGCGCCAAAACTGCCGAGCCATACTACTTGCGTGCACTCCAAATTTACGAGAACCAACTCGGGCCGGAACATCCCGATGTCGCATCAGTCTTGAATAATCTCGGCGTCTTTTATACCAACGAAAAGCGATTCACGGAAGCAGAGCAAATCCACCTACGCGCACTCGCCATTCGTGAAAAAGCATTTCCTGCGAACCATCCAGACATCGCCCAGTCAAAATGTAATCTTGCGGTAGTTTACCATTCCCGAGGCGAGTACGATCGGGCTTCAGAACTCTATCGCGCATCGCTCCAAGCCTGGGAGGACGCCATGGCCAAACCGCCCGAAGAGTATGAAGTGGTGGCAGCTAACTATGCCGATCTTCTCCGCTCGCTAGGCAAGGCGCGCAAAGCCCACGCGCTGGAAACCCGAGCGCGCAAAAAACGTCACGGTTGATTGCGGTTGCACCGTTCCCGCACATAAGTCAGCTTCTTGCGCCAATTTTTTCAGCTCACGTGGCGGAACTGGCAGACGCGTACGGCTCAGGACCGTATGGGGCAACCCGTGGAGGTTCGAGTCCTCTCGTGAGCAAGACCTGATCGCCCGACCTCCGGACCAATCGACGGCCAGTCGGAAACATCCGAATCGCTGGGTCCGGTAACGGCGTAGGACCGCGTTATGTTGCATTTTTGAGGGATTTACGCGGTAGCCAGCGGCCGGATTTTCATGGCACTTCGGATGCCTTCGGCGGGATTCTTGCTGTGTAATACGCTGCCCATGAAAGTTTCCGTCGTTATCCCCTGCTATAACGAGCGAAACACAATTGCTGAAATTGTCTCCGCTGTTCGGACCGCACCCTTTCCAGACATTGAGATCATCGTCGTTGATGACGGTTCAACCGACGGCAGCCGAACAATTTTGAAACGCAATGTCGAGCCCATCGCCGATCGCGTCATTTATCATGGCGTTAATCGAGGGAAAGGCGCAGCTTTGCGCAGTGGCTTCGCCGCCGCTACGGGCGATATCGTTCTCGTCCAAGATGCCGACCTCGAATACAACCCCGAGGAATATCCGCGCTTGCTCGAGCCAATTTTGAGCGGAAAGGCCGACGTCGTTTTCGACTCGCGATTCATGGGCGGGCGTCCGCATCGGGTTGTTTATTTCTGGCACATGGTTGGTAACAAATTACTGACCTTGTTTTCCAACATGTGCACAAATGTCAACCTCACCGACATGGAAACCTGCTACAAGGCATTCCGCACAGGGGTGCTGAGGGACATTGATTTGCGCGAAGACCGATTCGGTTTTGAACCCGAAATCACTGCCAAGGTCGCGCGTGCTCGTTGCCGCATTTATGAGGTCGGCATCTCCTACGATGGCCGCACATATGAGGAAGGAAAAAAGATTACCTGGCGCGATGGGATTCGAGCTTTCTACGCCATCATTAGGTATAATTTCTTCACTCGTAAACCGGCGGCC